>CAJTKW010000017.1:51767-71521 GCA_910577035.1 uncultured Acetatifactor sp. | reverse complement strand
GCCAAGTAAAATCTTATGATTCGAAAGGGTTGCTCGTTTCTTTTTTTATGTCCATAATGTCATAAAGATACATTTTTCCGTCTGCATCGTGCCGTATCAGCATGGAGGCATGAAACACATTATACCGCTCCACTTCCCCATTCTCATCATAGACTGGAAGTGCAAAACGTGAATTATATCGATACCATCCGTTCGCGGCATTTCTGTTATGCTTTTCACTGGAATTTTCTCGGAAATGCTTACCGGTTGCTATCTCCAACATCTCTGGTATCCCTTGCGATGCATTTGCTTTTGCCTTCGCATTTGCTCCTTTCAGCGAATATGTATACCGCGAACCAGTGTATTCATCCGGTAGCTCTTTTCCAATATATACAATATCGTTTGTATCGGCGATTTCATAAAATTCATCGACATAGGTTTGAAGATAATTCTTTACATCGCCCCAATTTATAGACCTTTTCCCTTTGAATATAATATCGTTTATTAGTGCAATTTTATCTCCCTTTAAGTCTGTTATTATGTTTACGTTCCTATCCAAAATTGTTTCCTCCGTCAAATTGTCTGCTTTTATCGTCTTTTGTCAGCCTTTATAGCATTTTGCCGATTATAACAGAAAAAAGCTGATCTATCAATTAATAAGACATTTTTTATTGCTTATAAAAAGTTTTCCGTTCAAAGAAATATTTTATGGTATCTATTTTTCTTTTTAAACTCCTGTAATGCCTCGCCGGCCATGCTGTTACTGAACTGCGGAATGCCGCTCCAGTGGCCTGACAATATACCAATCGGGCAGAACTGAACCTATGAAATCGCGAAATGGGCACTGATAATTGGAGACAGAGCGGGAGCAGATTCGGAGGATATGATAGCTGATATTGAGGCAAAGATCAGCGGAGCGTATAGAGAAAAAATTATTGCAAATCAGCTATATCAAATTCTCCTGAATTTTGGTAAAATGTATTTTATGATGACGCATCTTAAAGCTGCTAAGCATGGGATTTCCGGTGTCCTATGAAGGTTCTGAGGGAGATACGATTCGGTTGCACAAGGAAAGCACAGTCGAAAGAGAGTGTCTTTTAAGCCGCCGCGGTATGAAAGGTGCTGGGAAGGAGCAGAAAAATGGACAAAAAAAGAAGTATTCTGGGGAATAAAATTTATCTGTACCTGACGGAATTTTTTGCAGGGATGTCTGTGATGGCGGTGGAGCTTGGCGCCAGCAGGCTTCTGGCACCTTATTTCAGTTCCTCCCAGATCGTATGGACAATCATTATCGGCACCATAATGATAGCCATGGCCCTGGGCAATGTCTGGGGCGGCAGGAAAGCGGACAGAGATCCGAACCCGGACAGGCTGTACGGCAGAATATTGATTGCCGCGGTATGGATTGCGGCCATACCGGTGTTCGGAAAGTATATTATCGTGGCGGTTTCGGGGCTCCTGATTATTGCAGTCAGCAACGGCTTCCTGATTATCGCCGCCTTTATCAGCTGTATGGTAATCTTTGTATTTCCCCTTTTCCTGCTGGGGACGGTGACACCCTCTCTGGCGAAATACGCGGTGGGAAATCTGGAGGAAAGCGGAAAGACCATCGGCACTTTGGGGGCGTTTAATACCATCGGAAGTATTATCGGAACCTTTGTCCCCACCTTCATTTCCATACCGGCGGTGGGTACCTCCGTCACCTTTTTGATCTTTGCCGCCATCCTCCTGGCGCTTGCCCTGCTCTATTTCGTCAGTGAGAAGCGCAGGCCCGCCAAAGTGGCGGTGTCTGTGCTACTGGTGCTTTTGTGCAGTATCTTCGGACGTTCTACAAGCTTTGCCTTCTGGGAGGGAGATCTCACCTACGAAGGGGAGTCTATCTATAATTATCTCCAGGTAAAGGATACGGAGCAGAGCACCATTCTGTCCACCAATGTGCTGTTCGGTGTCCAGTCCATTGCCATGAAGGGGGATTCCCTGACAGGGCTGTATTACGATTATGCGCTGGCCGCTCCTTATATGGTAAAGGAGACGGAAGGGCAGGATATTCTGATCCTGGGGATGGGAACCGGAACCTATGCCGGACAGTGCGCCCGCTATCTTCAGGATGCCGTGGTAGAAGGCGTGGAAATCGACCGCAAAATAACGGATCTGGCCCACCGCTATTTTTCCCTGCCGGACAGCGTGAAGGTGACTACCTATGACGGCAGGGCTTATCTGCAGGCGGTGGAGGAGAAATATGACGTGATTATGGTGGATGCTTATCAGGACATCACCATACCCTTTCAGATGTCTACCGTGGAATTTTTTACCCAGGTGAGGAACCATCTGAAGGAGGGCGGCGTTATGGTGGTAAATATGAATATGCACTCTTCCGAAAGTCTGGAGGCGGATATAAACGTTTATCTGGCAGATACCATTGCCCGGGTGTTTTCGGAGGTGTACGTGGCGGATGTTCCCCATTGTACCAACAGGGAGCTTTTCGCCTCTATGAGCCCCGGAATGACGGAGAATCTTGAGAGGCATACGGCGGCGGAGGAGAACGGTGAGCTGAAAAGGCTTATGGAGGAAATCAGGGCGGGGCTGACGGCATATGAGGGCGGAGAAAATATTCTTTCGGATGACCGGGCCCCGGTGGAACTGCTGGGGATGAGGATGATCGACAGTATTATCAAAGACGAAATCGGGTACTATAAAAGGATATTCCGGGAGCAGGGACTGGACGGGCTGCTGAATTCCATGTGAGCATGTCCTGTTTATGGGACTTTAAAAATACCTGTGGTTTGTCTGTTTATTTAGAGGACAGTTGTGGTATAATGATCCTGAAAAATCATTCAAAGTGAAAAATTATTCAAAGGAGGAAACAAGATTGAACAAGTACGAAGGAACACAGACGGAGAAGAATCTGGAGGCGGCTTTTGCCGGGGAATCCCAGGCGAGGAATAAGTATACTTATTTTTCGTCGGTGGCAAAGAAGGAAGGCTACGAGCAGATTGCCGCAATCTTCTTACAGACGGCGGACAATGAGAAGGAACATGCTAAGATGTGGTTTAAGGAGCTCCAGGGCATCGGAAGTACAACGGATAATTTAAAGGCTGCGGCGGAAGGCGAGAACTTTGAATGGACCGATATGTATGAAGACTTTGCCAAAACCGCCGAGCAGGAAGGATTCCCTGAGCTGGCACAGAAATTCCGTATGGTGGGAGCAATTGAGAAACGTCATGAAGAGCGGTATCGTGCGCTTCTGAAGAACATTGAGACGGCGGAAGTGTTTGCAAAAAGCGAAGTCAAGGTATGGGAGTGCCGGAACTGCGGCCATATCGTAGTCGGAACCAATGCGCCCGAAGTTTGCCCTGTCTGCAGCCATCCCCAGAGTTATTTTGAAGTGAGCGCGGAGAATTATTAAATTGAAAAGGATTATGCTGATTGCTACCGGAGGCACCATTGCCTCCGGATATACGGAGGATGGCCTGGCCCCGAAATTCAAGGCGGCCGAGCTGCTGGAATACGTAGAGGAATACAGGGAATTCTGCAGCGTGGAGGTATTACAGCCCTTTAATCTGGACAGTACCAACGTCTGCGGAAAGCATTGGCTGGAGCTGGCGGCCATTATCGAGAAGCACTATGAGGAGTTTGACGGCTTCGTAATCTGTCACGGAACGGATACCATGGCGTTTACGGCAGCGGCGCTGTCTTACCTGGTGCAGAACAGTACCAGGCCCATCATAATCACAGGCTCCCAGAAGCCGATCAATCTGCCCGTAACGGATGCCAGGACCAATTTACTGGACAGCCTGCGGTTTGCCTCGGAGCCAAAGGCCCACGGCGTCAATATTGTATTCGGCGGCAATGTCATTGCCGGCACCAGGGCCAAGAAGGAGCGCTCTAAAAGCTATAATGCTTTTTCCAGCATAAATTATCCTTCCGTGGCGGTGATCCGGGACGGCAGGATCGTCTTCTACATTGACGATAAGGAAAAGGCGGAGGAAAAGGTTCTTTTTTATCACCGGCTGAACCAGCGGGTGCTGCTGCTGAAGCTGGTGCCCGGCATGGACGGCAGCATTTTGGACAGGCTTTTCGACTGTTATGACGGTGTCATCATAGAGGCGTTCGGCGTGGGAGGGTTCCCGGAGTACGGGACGATTCCTTTTTATCAGGAGATCCGGCGGTGGACGGATGCGGGAAAGATCGTGATGCTGGCTACCCAGGTGACCCATGAGGGCAGCGATATGGAGCTTTATCAGGTGGGGAAGGCCATCAAGGAGGACTTTAACTTAATGGAGGCCTATGACATGACGCTGGAAGCCACGGTTACCAAGACCATGTGGGCCATGGGGCTGGCTTCCGATGCGGAGGAGTTCCGCAGACTGTTTTACAGGACGGTAAATCATGATATTCTGCTGACACCGGAGGAATGAGGCCGCCCGGCGGGATCCGGCGGAGAAATCGGGATCGGAAGGCCGCCCGCCGGGACCCGGCGGAGAAATTGAGGATCGGAAGGCCGCCCGGCGGAATCCGGCCGGGGAGACCGGCAGCGATAAAACAAGGAAGGAAAGGTAAAGGATATGGTTACAAAGATTGAAAACAATGATATGACAAAGGTGCAGGAAAGTAAACTGGCGGTGGTGGATTTTTCGGCTACCTGGTGCGGCCCCTGCAAAATGCTGGCACCGGTGTTTCATGAGCTGGCGGAAGAGATCGCGGATGTGGATTTCTTCAATGCCGATGTGGACGAGAACCGGGAATTGGCGGAGAAGTACAGTATTCAGGGCGTTCCCAGTGTCCTTGTATTCAAGGGGGGAGCCCTGGCAGACAGGAGCGTGGGCTTTCAGCCCAAGGAGAACCTGCGCCGTTTTATTGAAACCCAGAAAAGTGCTCTTTAATCAAGTAAGGAAGCGATGATTTCATCAGCGCTTCCTTAAATTTTTTTTAAGATTACCGCCCTGCGATTGCACTGACAAGACAAATATGGTAAGTTGGGATTAACCAGGAGAAATTGCCCGTCGAAGGGCAGGAGGGGTACAAATGAAAGGAAAACTGTATTTTTTACTGTTCCCGCTTTATGTAATTGTCGTAGTCTTCATATTACATATCAACGGCGTGTTTACGGGGCAGGTTGGTTCGTTGGAGAATCTGGCCATTAACGTGGTATTTCTGGCGGTGATCGGCGTGTTATTTTTGGTTTCCATGATTAGCTTTACCAGGCTGAATCACTGTACGGACGAACTGACTGAGCTGGCGGTGCAGATTCAGAAGGATTATCAGGCTGCCGGTAACAAGAACCTTTGGAACAGTTACCGGGAACGGAAAGAGGTTTTTTACGAAAAGCCGCTGGCAGATGCTTTTCGCAGATACCGGCTGCGGATGCGCAGGTTTGCGACTAACAACGGTTATGCCGGGGGCTGTGAGCTGGACGAGTATATTAACGAGGATCTGCTGGATAAGGTAGGAATGTCCCATTTTAATTCCGGCATGTCCGGGACGTTGACAGGGCTGGGTATTTTGGGAACGTTTCTGGGCCTGGCCCTGGGCCTTGGATCCTTTCAGGGCGACGACATCTATACGATTTCGGATAACGTGGGCCCGCTGCTGATGGGAATGAAGGTGGCGTTTCACACGTCCGTGTACGGCATTTTCTTTTCCCTGGTTTTCAATTTTGTCTATCGCGGGATCATGGCGGACGCTTATGAGCGGCTGGGGCTCTTTCTGGATGTGTTCCGCCAGTGTGTACAACCTGCTGCCGGGAACGGCGGAAATGAGGCGGCCATGCTGGTGTATCAGGCGAATATGGCCAATTCCCTTAAGGGCCTTCTGGAGCTTGCCCAGGGGGAGACAAAGGAACAGTCCGAAGGGGTGGAGCGTATTGTAGACCGCTTTGTAGACCGGATGAATATAACCCTGGGGGCGAATTTTCAGAAGCTGGGCCTGGTATTAAGTGATGCGGGGAAGGCGCAGGAAAGCAATGCAAAGCTGTGCCGGGAGTTGATAGATGCGGTAAACGGCATGGCGGATGCAAACCGGGAGCTGCTCAGGGACATGGAGCTGATGTTTGAGAGGCAAAAGGCATTTGAAGAAGGTCTGAAGGAACAGAAGGAGCAGGTGTCGGCAGCCTGTCAGGAGATCGGGAACCAGCTGTATACCTTTGGACAAATGAGGAATCTGTATGAGAAGCAATAGAAGGAACAGGGAGGCATTCTCGGAGCACAGCTACTGGCAGTCGTATTCCGACATGATGGCGGCGCTGCTGCTGGTCTTCATTCTGATTATAGCCATTACTCTGGCAATATATAAACAAAAGACAACTGACCTGGATCAGACAAGGCTGGAGCTTTCCGCGGCGGAGGCGGATCTGGAGAAATTTCGTTCGAAGATTGAAAAGGCCAATGAAGAACTGGCAGCTTCGCTGTCGGAGCTTCAGACCGCATATGAGGAGGCGGCATTGACCCGGCAGGAGCTGAACAATGCTTATCTGGAAATCGAGAATGCGCAGAAGGAGCTGGCCGCTACCAAAAGCGAGCTGCAGGACATTGTGGGAATCCGCACGGATATTATCGGAGCCCTGCAGGGAGCCTTCAATAATACGGGCATGAAGGTAGATGCCCAGACCGGTTCCATCACCTTTTCGTCCGATGTATTGTTCCAGTTTGGCAGTTATGCGCTGACCGAGGAAAGTAAGGCAATTCTCCAGGAGATGATACCAAAATATCTGGAGGTGCTGCTGCAGGATCAGTACAGAGGCTACATAGCGGAGATTATCGTTGAAGGACATACGGATACCCAGAGCAGCTATCAGACCAATATGCAGTTGTCCTGTAACCGCGCCAAGGCAGTGGCGGAGTTCTGCATGGATGACGAAAACGGCCTTAGTGAGGATCAGATCATAAGGCTGCAGCAGCTGCTTACGGTAAACGGGCGTTCTTACAGCAGTCCGGTATACATAAGGGACGCGGCGGGAAATCCTACCACGGAAGTGGATATGGCGGCGTCCAGGCGGGTGGAAATTAAGTTCCGTCTGAAGGAAGACGAGATGATAGAAAGGATTACAGGGGTGTTGAACGGACCGGATCCGGCAGTACCGGGAAACGGCGCCCAGTAAGAAGAAGTGTTTCGGATACGCAGTACCCTGGGGATCGGAAAACAGCCCCGGGCAAACCGGATAATGAGAAGACGGATCGTACCCCGCAGTTTGCTGCGGGGTATTGGTATTTGCGCCTGGCGGCGCGCATTTCTACCAATGGTCGGTTGCCGGTTTCGTACCTGACTGATAGAATGAATCCAACTTAAAGCATCTGATATGCCGCGTTGGGTGAGCCGGGATAGCAGGGCAGGGGAATTTATGAAAGGCAGGTACGATATATGTTTGAGCTTGACAAGACTAACTTTGCAGAATTTCTCACAGAGCTGAGAAAACAAAAAGGGTATACACAAAAGCAGCTGGCGGAAAGGCTTTTTGTCTCCGACAAGGCAGTGAGTAAATGGGAGCGGTCCTTAAGTATGCCGGACATATCTTTATTGATTCCGCTGGCGGAGATATTGGAGGTATCCGTGACGGAGCTGCTGGAAGGACGAAGGCTGGATTCCGATGCCGAAATGAAGGCAGGGAAGGTGGAGGAGCTGGTGCAGAAGGCGCTGAACCTGGAGAACCCGGGGGAAAGGGGGGAGCGCCGCGGGAAGGATATTGCCGTTTTCTGGGGCTGTGCACTTTGCATGGTGCTGGAAGCGGCCGGGGGATTATGGCAGCTTGGCAGGATCGGATTCGGACCCGAAGAGCCGGGAGGCTTTATGGCTTCTCTGGGAGGAGCCATCACCCTGCTGCTGCTTTCCGGCTTTGGCCTTGGCTTCGGGATTTATTTCTGGTTTTTCATGAAAGAGAGGCTTCCCCGCTATTATGACGAAAATAAAATCAGCGTATATACTGACGGGTGCTTTACTTTAAGCATGCCGGGAGTAACCTTTGACAACGGCAGCTGGCCGTACATGGTAAAGGCACTGCGGACCTGGTCTGTTGTCACGATGGTGACGGCGCCGCCGGTCTGTCTGCTGCCGGCACTTTGTGCGGACCTGTTTCCTGTGGAATGGCTGCCCTTCTGCCTGCAGATAGCGGCCATAGAGCTTTATCTGGCAGGGATGGGGGTGCCTCTGTATCGTTTGTGCCGAAAATACGGAGCCGGGCGTACGGAAGCAGAGGATGGCACATCGGCCGTGAAAAACGGGTAACGGCTCAGACAGGTCACTGAGCTGCTGCAAAAACGGGCAAAGTCAACAGGAAGAAGAAAATTTCTTTGATTTCGTAAGGCTTTTCTGTTATACTGTTTTTACTATAATGAAGAGAAAGGGGTGTTATCATATGAGGAATATGGCGGTTACAGGAAACGGGAGGGTATGTAAGAGATAGAAAGACTGCCCTCCTTGCATACGGTGCCTGACAGAACAGCTCAGGTACAGAAAAACAGGGGGCAATATGTCATTAAACTGGATTAAGGTAGAAGAATACTCTTTTAACAGCTTTCTTATGATGGAGCGCTTTCAGCTCAGAATGCTCTTAAGAGCGGCAGAGCAGGACGAAGTCCTTGCCGGGCAGCTGGGGATTGCGCTGCGGGCGAATCCGGCGGTTCACTGGTACTTTCTGCACAAGTGTCCGGAGTGCAGGGCAGTTGTGGAGGCTTTGGGAGAGAAAAGGCAGGAAGGGGCGGGGGCACAGGCCATCCGCGCCGCAGAGCTGTATGTGCTTTCCACAGTGGAGGATTTCGTCATTTATACGACGCCGGAGGCCATGGAAGAAAAGTGTGATTTTATTTATGCCTGGAAGAAGGAAAGGCTTCTGGAGCTGGCTGATTTCCGGGGAAAGACGGTTCTTGACGTGGGAAGCGGTTCGGGGAGGCTGGCGTTTGCCGCCGCCGGGCAGGCTGAGGAGGTCTATGCCAGCGAGCCGGTTGATTCCCTGCGGGAGTATATGCGGGACAGGATAAAGAGGGAACGGATCGGAAATATCCGGGTGGTGGACGGAATGGCGGACAGCCTGGCTTACCCGGATAATACCTTCGACATTGTCATGTCCGGCCATGTGGTGGGGGATGATTATGAAGCGGAGCTTGCCGAGCTGTATCGCGTGGTGAAATCGGGAGGCTGGATCCTGGACTGTCCGGGAGACCAGGGCCGGGAATGCAGGCCCTGCGGGGAGCTTTTGCAAAGGGGGTTTGAAGAGCTTTGCTATATGGGTTCTCTGGGCAAAAAGGTATACCGCTACCGAAAACAGATCGATAAGGACAGTTGAGCAGAAGCAGGAAGTAATCCGCATTCTGCGTGTGAGTCCGCAGGAATAGTTTGATAGAAGCGAGAACGGAATGAAGATTTTCTAAGGAAGCGCTGATTAAATCAGCGCTTCCCTAAGTCATTCCTGGAAGAATCGCCAGGCGGACTTGTTCGCTTGGCGATTCTTCCAAGCACGATTTTTGCGCTTTGGCATGGAGGGTAGGGATGAATCGGGACGGAATGAAGAAAACGTCGGCGTCCGGACAGATGATGCTGTTTGATCTGGACGGCACACTGCTTCGCAGTGACAAGACCATTTCCCGGGAAACGCTGGAGGCCCTGGAGAAATGCAGAGAAAAGGGTATATTGATCGGCGTGTCCACATCCAGAGGGGAGCAGAATACTTTGGCCTTTCTGGACAAGCTGCAGCCGGAAGTGCTGATTGTAAGCGGCGGGGCTTTGGTGAAATACAAGGGTGACTATATATACCGGGCGGAATTTTCCGGGGAAGAGACCTGGCGGATGATCCGGACGGCCAGAAGTGTCTGCGGCCCTGACTGTGAAATTACCATTGACACCGTAAAGGCGCATTACTGGAATTACAGGATAGACCCTAAAAAGCAGGATCAGTCCTGGGGAGAGAGTGTCTATACGGATTTTGAGGACTTTCGGGAAAGCTCCCTGAAAATGTGCGTGGAGATCTTTGACGATCACAAGGCATTCCGGCTGCAGGAGCTGCTGGAAGAGTGCGACTGTGTACGTTTCTCGGATGGCAGCTGGTATAAATTTACGAAAAAGGAGGCCACAAAGGAGCGTGCCATTCTGGAGGCATGTTCTGTCTGCGGAATCCGGCCGGAGGAAGTGACGGCCTTTGGGGATGATTACGCGGACATCGGTATGCTGAAAATGTGCGGCAAAGGTATTGCCATGGGAAACGCCATAGATGAGGTCAAGGGGGAAGCGGACCTGGTGATCGGCAGTAATGATGAGGACGGCATAGCAAAGTATCTGGCGGCCTTGTTTGCCGGGGCATGGAGGGTATTATGAGGAGAAAGGACAGGGAGATTACGGATCAAAGGGAAATAGAGGCATTCATTTCCGGGGAGACGATTCTGCGGGTTGCCCTTTATGACAAGGGAGAGATTTATATCGTGCCGGTAAATTACGGCTATTTGATTGAGGAGGGTAAATACCTTTTTTACTTCCACGGCGCCTGTGCAGGGCGGAAATTTGAGCTTGCCGGGCAGGGGCCGTCCGCAGGCTTTGAGATAGACGGCAGGTATCGGCTGCTGGAGGGAGATACGGCCTGCAGCTTTTCCGCGGCCTTTCAGAGTGTAACCGGTACAGGAAAGCTGGTGCTTGTGGAAGACAGGGAAGAGAAGCGGAGAGGGCTTGATGCCGTCATGAGGCAGGCTGCGGGTAAGGCGGAAGGGGAGTATGACGAGAGGGTTCTGGAAAAGACAGCCGTATTCCGGCTGGAGGTGGAAAAAATGTCCTGCAAGGGCATTTTACGGTAACAGATAAGCATTTCACGGCAATTACATTGTTTTGTTATTTTCGGCATGCTATACTATACTATCTGTCTATGGCAGCGGCAAAAGTTCCTGTCTTGCCGCTGATTATGTAGTGAGGAGGCGGCCCATTGATCCATATTGCAATCTGTGATGACGAAAAACATATGACCGACCATATAAGTGCTTTGGTAACCGATTTTTTCCGTAAAAAGAACAGGGAAATCCGACTTCAAACATTTTCAAGCGGTGAAGAGCTGTTAAGCTGCGACGGGCAGATCGACATCCTGTTCCTGGATATTCGGATGAAGGGTATGGACGGCATGGAAACGGCTAGGAAATTGAGGGCGGAGCGGTTCCGGGGCTTCCTGATCTTTATCACGGTGCTGAAAGAGATGGTATTTCAGTCTTTTGAGGTGCAGGCCTACGATTACCTGGTCAAGCCGGCGGATGAAAAACAGTTTGGGAAGACGATGGAGCGCCTTTACGCTTCCATGTGCGGCGCCAGGGAAGACAGCCTGCTGGTGCAAAAAGGATATGAGGGGCGAATCATTCCCAAAGGCGAGATTGTCTTCTGTGAAATCATAGACCGGATACTATATCTGAACCTGACTTCCGGCGAGGTTGTTGATTATTACGGGCGGATTGAGAACCTGGAAGCGAAGCTGGACAACTGCTTTTTCCGGTGCCACAGGAGCTACCTCATCAACCTGAAGCATTTGCAGGGCTATAAAAACGGGACTGCCTATATGGACAACGGCAAAGCGGTTCCCGTATCGAGGCTGCGGAGCAAGGAATTTTCCGGTGTTGTTCTGCAGTATATGAAAAATATGTAAGAGCTTTTACCTATAGGGGCAGGCAGCATGGCTGAGTATTCAGATTTTTTCAATATTTACATTATGGGCGTGGCGGAGACGTCTTTCCAGTTTTATTTTCTGGCTAAAGTCCTGAAAAAGAAAACATGGCCTCCTTTTTATATCCTGTTTGCAGTATGTGCGGTGATTGCGGGGCGTTTCCTTCCGGCCGGCACGATCATCGGATTCATGGTGCTTGTCTTTCTGCTTACTGCATATGGGATTATTATCTGCCATGGGGATTTTAAGTCTTCTTTTCTGTATGCGGCGCTGGCGGTTGAAATCATGCTGCTGTGCTATGGAATTGTGAAATCCCTGATTGGCCTTTTATCCCCGTTTCTGCCGGCTGCTTTCTATACTGCCGGTATTGCGGTTATGCTGGCCAGCGAAGGGGCGTCGCTGGTGCTGACCGTCTTTTGTTATTATCTGGTATGCCGTAATTTTTCCCGAAGTGACTTTTATTCCCAGCAAATGTTTGTGGTGTTGATCCCGATCCTGATGATTTTTATTATGAGCGAGTACATCAATGTGGCGGTATTTGAATTTCGGTATGAGGTTCTGGCGGAAGACGGGCCTTCCGGGTATCCGTACAGCCATTGGCAGCTGCCGGCCATTCATCTTTTGGGACTTGCCAGCCTGTTCTGCATCCTGTTTTCTTATAAGAAGCTGCAGCAGAATTTCCGGCTCAGCACAGAAATTTCACTGCTGGAGCAGCAGGAACATTCCCTGAACCAGTATGTGGAGGAAGCAAAGGCACGTTATGAGAGGACAAAGTCATTCCGCCATGACATCGGAAATCACATTGCAGTGGTGAAAAAGCTCCTGCAGGACGGGAAACTGAAGGAAGGGGTAAGCTATATTGAGGATATGGACGATATGGCGGAAAAAATGGCATTCCCCTGCAGCACCAATAACCCGGTAGTGGATATTCTGGTGGGAAACAAGCTGGGGATTGCAAAAAGCATGGGAATAAATGCGGACTGTTCCCTTCTTCTGCCGTATCCGTGCGGCATTAGAGATGTTGACATTTGCATTGTCCTGTCAAATGCGCTGGATAATGCCATCCGGGCAGTAAAAAGCCTGGATGCCGGTACCGAAAAATATATCCATCTTTCCGGGCGGATCCAGGGAGACTTCCTGATGATGGAGATTGAGAACGGCTTCCCTGGGAAAGGCGCGTTTAAAAAGGGAACAGGCCTGTTGAATGTGGAAAAAGTGGCAGAGAAATATGGCGGGGCCATGAGTATAGAGACACAGGAGAATGTATTCGTCCTCCAGGTGCTGTTAATCATTCCGCAACATCCGGAAAGCAGCCCACAGCATATGGATTAAGATATTACTTTCTATAGTCGAAAGAAGAAAAAGGAAGCTGCCTGATAATATGAAATAGAAGGAGGAACATGCTTATGGCAATGCAGATCCATGAACGGTATGATTATTCCGGAACCGGCTGTGCAGAGAGGATGCAGGAAAAACAGGCCGTCCCCGGGGCGGAAAAGGCAAAGGAAGCAGCGAAGGCTGCAGAGGGAGATAATTCCGGCAGGCTGTCCGAACCACAGGATGAATACATCAGCAGGGAAAAATCGGGGGAAAAGCCTACGGGACTGTACCGGGCAGGCCGGGACGAGAACGGCAGGCGGAAAATCTTTTATGATGCCCCGAGGGCTGACCGTGCAGACGGAAGGGCCGGCCGTTCCGGGGAAGGCGAAGACGGAAAAGAATCGAAGGTAAGCAGGGACAGCCAGGGAAAGCCGGCGGAGAAATGCGTCACAAATACGGATAAGGTTGACAGGGAAATCAGAAAGCTGAAAGAGAAAAAGCAGCATCTGGAGCAGCAGATCCGGTCGGCTTCCGGGGATGAAAAGAAAATCCGGGATCTGGAGAAAACGCTGGCCCAGGTGGAAGCCGGGTTAAGCCGGAAGGACAATGATACCTACAGGCGGCAGAATGCTTCCGTATCGGAATAAAGGAGAGGGAGGCTTCGTCCCGGCTGTCATTGAGACAACATTCAGAACCAATCCGTAAAAAACTCCGGCGCCCGGCAGCATACCGGGCGTCGGAGTTCTTGAAAAGCCCTGAGATTCATAACGTTCATTACCTTGCCGGCATCTGAAAGCCTGCAAGGGCCCTGTTCAGATAATCGTTAAACGGCTTCATAATGCGGAAAAGCCCGGCTGCCTTTGTGAGAAATGATTCGGCATCCTGCAGTGCTTCATCTTTGAGCGGATATTCCAGATACCAGCTTTTGAATTTTAAGTATTCTGCCTGTGGGTGCTCCTTATCATATCCGGCCGGAACGTTTTTGAGTGCCGATCCCTGTACGGAGAAATATTTCTTAAATTCCGGATCCTGGATAATATTTTCAAATTCCCTGCCGTTTTCGGCAATGTAGTTCCGCACCATTGCCGTTGCGTCCTTGAACATATCTGCAAACAGGCCGCCGCCCAGAAAGGACTGGCCGCCGGGCTTTATCATCAGATAATAGCCCACAGGGACCGGCAGCTTTCCCCGGGAAGAAATGTGGGCGCGGAACGCCGGGTTGTAAGGAGACTTATCGTGGCTGAACCTGGTATCCCGCACCAGCTTAAAGGTAAGGCTTTTCGGTTCATTGTGCAGCACACTGCTGTCGAATTCTCCGATCCGGAGGATCAGCGCCCCGACCAATGCTTCAAATTCCGTGTTGGCGGCGTTATTTTCTGTCTTATGTTCATGATACCATTCCCGATTATTATTCTCGCTTAAATCAGACAGATAATTTAAGATAAGCTGTGTATTCACATTTTTCATGGCTTGTTACCTCCCTTTATTTCATTAGACAATAAAACGGCTTCCGTGTGACAGCAAAACTCAAGTTTTTGGAAACGCCTTGTTTTTAGAAAAACGTTTCGGTATAATAAATGTAAAGCAGTACGGCAAGACCGGAATCACCATAAGAGAGAGGAAACGGGAACTGTGAAGAGAATTACAATAAAGGATGTGGCAAGGGAAGCGGGGGTATCCATTACTACTGTGTCGCATGCCCTTTCGGGGCAGGGGGTTTTGAAGCAGGAAACCAGAGACAGGGTGAGGGCCATTGCTAAGAAAATGCAGTATATACCGGATTGGAGCGGGAAAAACCTCAAAGCGGCGGATACGGGAATCCTGGGTTTTTTTACCCGTTCCGTCGCCGGGCTGTACGGGCTGCTGATGGACTCCATGTATCAGGAATGCCAGGAAAACGGTTACGAAATGGAAATCTTTATCGTGGAGAGCGGCGAACGTGTGCTCCAGAGAATGATGGGGAAGCGGGTGGACGGTGCGATAATCCTGCACAGTGACCTGAAGGAAGAGCAGGAAGCATTTCTGCACGATATGGAATTTCCTGTGGTTTACCTGGATCGGGAAATTAAAGATCAATATGCGTCGAGCGTGCTTTTTGACTCTTATGGAAGCGGGAGGATGGCGGCAGAATACTTGTATTCCCTGGGGCACAGGCGGATGCTCATTGTGAGGGGTGTGGATTGGACATATGACGGAGACCGGCGGATGAAGGGCTTTGGGGATTTTATGCGGGAGCAGGGGTGTCCGGTGGAAGACGATTATGTTGTCAAGGGGCTTTTCAGCCAGGAAATAGCTTATTGGGAGACGAAGAAGTTTCTGCAGAGGTCTCTGCCGATTCCGGATGGGGTTTTTGCTGCCAATGATGACAGCGCAATCGGCTGTATCAGGGCATTGCAGGAAGAAGGCTATTCCGTGCCCGGTGACGTCAGCGTTGTGGGATGTGATGATATAGAATTAGGAAAGTGGTTTGTGCCGGCACTGACTACCATTCATACACATATTACCGAACAGGGCAAGCTTGCCGTAAGGGAGCTGGTTCGGCTGGTAAAAGGGGAAAAAGAAGGAGATATACATAGGATCGCGGGGAACCTGATAGAGAGGAGTTCCTGTAACAGAAAACAGGATTAGCGGAAGACGAAGGCTGGAGGGCAAACCAGCAAATGGCGGAGAGGCAAGTCAGCGGACGGTCTCCCGCTTTGTTATTTTTTCATAAACCATATTCAGGTATTTTGTAAGAACCTGACAAAGTTGAAAAAAGAAAAACGGTTTTCTTGACAGTACGGCGGAAAGGAACCATAATAATCTTATGCAAAAACGTTTTTCTAAATTTGGAGGAAGGATCATGATTCACATTTTAGCGATTGGAAACAGCTTTTCCCAGGATGCAGCTTATTATCTGCATCAAATAGCGGCAGCGGACGGTACGGAGACCAAGGTGGTAAATCTCTACATAGGCGGATGCAGTCTGGAACGTCACTGGCGGAATGTTGTTACGGAGGCGGCCGACTATTTGTATGAGCTGAACGGGGATTCCCAGGGGCGGTATGTATCGGTACAGGAGGCATTGGCAGAGGAGGCATGGGATGTTATCGTCACTCAGCAGGCGAGTCATGACAGCGGATGGGCGGAAACCTATGATCCCTTTCTGGAAAATCTGGCCCGGTATATAGAAAAACAGTGTTCCGGGGCCCGTTTCCTAATGCAGAAAACCTGGGCATATGAGTTGGACAGCACCCATGACTGTTATGCCAGGTACCATAACAATCAGCAGGAGATGTTTCAGCGGCTGAGCGTCGCCTATCAGGCGGCCTCAGAGCGGGTGGGAGTTCCGTTAATCCCCTGCGGGGATGTCATACAGGCGCTGCGGGGAAAGAAGCCTTTTCAATATGAGGCAGGCGGACTGTCACTTTGCCGGGACGGCTTCCATATGAATTATATTTATGGAAGATATGCGCTGGCAGCCACCTGGTATGGCGCGATAACAGGCAGGAAGCTGGAAGGGAATTGCTATATACCGCAGACTTCCCTGACGGAAGAAAAAGCGCAGGAGGACCTGCTGAGGCTGATTCAACGAACGGTGGATGAGATTGTGGAAGGATCCTGTGGGAATGTAAATGCCGGGAGATAAACTTCCTGACATGAATATGCGCGCTTAGGCGCAAAAGAGGTATCGGCGTTTGAAGGTAAACATTCAGATCCTGATTGTTACGTGCACGGAAGTGCACAGAAAGGTGTAGAGAAAGGGTACAGATATGAGGAAGATGGGCTGTGTGTGCGCGCTGGCAGTTATGGCGGCATTACTGACAGGATGCGGTAAGGACGGGAACGAGTTTTTACATGTGGAAGACGGAAGGATCGTGGATGGACACGGCAGGGAGGTAATCCTTCGGGGAGTGAACCTGGGAGGCTGGCTGATTCAGGAAAGCTGGATGTGCCCCGTAAACGGGGAGGACAGGGCCTGGGCGAATCTGGATACCCTTAATCTGCTGGAGAGCCGGTTTCGGGAAGAGGAAGTGCAGGCTTTGCTGGATACCTATCAGGACAACTGGATTACGGAAGCGGATATTCAGGAAATTGCGGGTCTCGGCTGTAATGTGATCAGGGTGCCGTTCTGGTACAGAAACTTTATGAAAGACGAGCAGGGCACCTGGATCACGGAGAATCCGGAGGAAAATCCAGGATTTAAACGTCTGGATTGGGTGATTGAGCAGGCCGGGGCCAATGGGATGTACGTTATTCTGGACATGCACGGGTGCCCGGGAGGCCAGAGCATGGATCACTGCTGCGGTACATTGTGCCAGAACAGGCTTTACACGGATGAACAATGTCAGGAAACCATGGAAAAGCTTTGGATTGCCATTGCGGACAGATATAAGGAATGTGCGGTGGTGGCAGCCTATGACATCATGAACGAGCCGCAGAATAACGGCGGTTATGAGGGAGAGAACAGCTACGATCCCTGGGACAGTAAGTCCTGGAAGATGAGCAATGCCATATATGACAGGATGATAAAAGCCATTCGCGGCGTGGATCAGAGGCATATCATTACGGTGGAGGGAATCTGGCGAGTATCCAATCTGCCGGATCCGGAGAAAATGGGCTGGACAAATATGATGTATCAGCTGCATTTATATGACGGGGACGACATGTTCAGGGAGCTTGCGGCAGGTCTGGCAGAGACGGCGAAGCGCTATCATGTAGCGGCTTATGTAGGAGAATTCCAGAATATGCACGGCATGGGCATCTGTAATGAATATGGGATCAGCTGGACAACGTGGACCTATAAGGGGACGAACAACGACGTGGGTGATTTCTTCTGGTATTTTGGAAAACCGGAGATCGCGGATTGTGCAAATGACTCATATGAGGAGATACTCCGGAAATGGGGGGATCCCATACGAACGGAGCATTTTGCAAAGAAGCTGGCAGTGTACAGGCAGGTAGGGGAGCATACAAAAGCGGAAGAGAAATAATACGGCCTGCGGGACTATCAATGGAGATGCCGCAGGGACTGCAGATTGGAAGAAGTGACAGGATATGAAAAGGATTACCATAAAGGATGTGGCAAGGGAGGCAGGGGTATCTATTACTACGGTATCCCATGCACTCTCGGGACAGGGGGCGCTGAAGCAGGAGACCAGGGACAGGATCACGGAACTGGCAAGAAAGATGCAGTATATACCGGATTGGAACGGGCAGAACCTGAAAGCATCAGGGACAGGGATGCTGGGCTTTTTTACATCATCCATTGCGGGCTTCTACGGTATTCTGGTAGATACAATGTACAATGAATGCAAAGCGCACGGCTATGGTATGGAGATATTCGTGCTTGACGACGGAGATTTGATTCGTCTTCTTCTGGGAAACCGTGTGGACGGAGCGGTGATTCTGCACAGCGGGTTGAAAGAGGAGCATGAGAAACGTCTGAAGGACATGGAATTTCCGGTAGTGTACCTGGATCGGGAAATCAGCGAAAAGTGTGCTTCCAGTGTACTTTTTTCATCGTACGAGAGTGGCCGGCTGGCAGCGGATTATCTTTATTCCCTGGGGCATAGGAGGATTCTGGAGCTGTGCGGAATTGAGTTTACCTATGACGGAGAAATGCGGAAAAAGGGGTTTGAGGACCGCATGAGGGAAATGGGATTTCCCGTGGAAGCGGATTATATTCTGAATGGTGAATTTAATCGGCAGAAGGCTTACGATGCCACCGCCGCATTTTTAAAACGGGGGCTGCCGCTGCCTGACGCGGTCTTTGCGGCTAACGATGACAGTGCTTTCGGATGTATCAAGGCGATGCAGGGGGCAGGGTATTGCGTGCCGGAGGACGTCAGTGTCCTCGGCTGTGACGATATAGAGCTGAGCCAATGGTATACGCCTGCCCTGACCACGATCAGGACCCGGATTGTAGAGCAGGGAAGTCTGTCGATAAGGGAGCTGGTGAGACTGGTCAGAAAAGAGAAAGAGGGAGAAACCCGTTTCATATCCGGAGAGCTGATAGAGAGAGCTTCCTGCAGGGAAAAACGTTTTTGCCTCAATTAAACAATTCCGGAAACTTGCTTTTGTGCAGATGCTATAAAAATGAAAATACAAAAACGTTTTTCGTTGACAATGTGCAAGAGCGGTGCTATAGTAAATACAAACAAAAACGTTTTTCTTAAATAGCAATATTTAAACATGCACAATAGGCAGGAGAGTATTGATGAATAGAAAAGGAAGGCTGACAGCGGCAGCCATTGCAGCGTTGACCTGCGGCTTATGTTTAAGCGGCTGTGGTGAGAACGGCGGGGGGCCGGACAGGGATGTGCAGAGTGACAAAACCCAGGCCGGAACAGGACAGGATGCAGAAACACATGTGCCCGGGGCGGGAGATATGCAGAAGGAAGGGCAGGAGTCTGAGATGGGTGAGCTGCAGAGAGAATCGGAAGAAGGGACGGCAGTTCAGGGAGACATGAAAAACAGCATGATTTCCGGAATGGGTGTTCTTCCGGGCAGAGAGGAATATCACCTGACGGAATTCGGCGAGAATGTGTGGTTTTTTGCACCGGAGGACGACCCGGAAGCGGTTCAGAAGGAGTTGGATGCTATCTGGGGCAGGCAGGAGACGAATCAATTCGGAGATGCCAGGTATGCAGTATATTTCCTGCCGGGCGAGTACGATGAAGGGATTCGGCCCAAGGTGGGATTTTACACACAGGTGGCCGGGCTGGGGGCTATGCCGGATGATGTTTCCCTTTATACTGTTGGCTGCGATGCCAGATGGCTGGGGGACAACAATAATCACAATGCCACCTGTAATTTCTGGCGGGGGGTGGAAAATCTTTCCACCCGGGACTATGTG
>CAJTKW010000017.1:0-51757 GCA_910577035.1 uncultured Acetatifactor sp. | reverse complement strand
ATCCGTATTAAAAGACCTGGGCAGTTTCCCAGGCGACCTTCATGAGGCGGGTCCACCTGGGAAAGACGATTTATCTTCATGACAACCACGGCTGGAGCAGCGGCGGATTCCTTTCCAACAGTAAGGTGGAGCTGGCCATAAACTCCGGCAGTCAGCAGCAATGGCTTACCAGGAACTGCGATTTCAATACCTGGATGGGAGAGAACTGGAACATGGTGTTTGCGGGTATTGAGGAAGGCAAGAGCCCGGGGAACTGCTGGCCGGACCATCCGTATACCGATGTACCGGTGGTGGAAGCGATCAGGGAAAAGCCTTATCTGGCCTATGATGAGGAAAAGGGCTTTGGGGTATATCTGCCCCCGCTGCGGACGGAAGCGGTGGGATTTGACTGGGATCCCGGCGAGTTTATCGGCATGGAGGAATTTTACATAGCAAAGCCCTTTGAGGATACTGCGGAGACAATCAATGCGGCATTGCAGTCAGGAAAGCATCTGTTCCTGACGCCGGGGGTCTATCAGCTGACGGAGCCCATTCTGGTGGAGCGTGAGGGGACGATTGTGCTGGGGGCCGGGCTGGCCACACTGCGCTCCATGGAAGGAAAGGCCTGCGTGGAGGTAAAGGGCGATGCGAGGGTGACACTGGCAGGAATCCTGTTTGACGCCGGGCCGAAGGAGACGGAGTATCTGCTTCAGGTGGGAGACCCGAAGGCGGAAGAACAGGATACGGACGGAGCCGGTGCGGGTACAGGGGCCGGCGGGCAGGCACCGGAGACGATGACCCTTCTGGCGGATCTGTTCTTTCGGGCAGGCGGCGCAAAAGGATATGACACGGATGTGAAGTGTTGTGTGAAACTGTATCAGGACGATATAACCGGAGATAATTTCTGGGTATGGAGAGCGGATCACGGATCCGGCGTGGGCTGGAATAATAACCGGGCGGCAAACGGCATCCTGGTGGCGGGAGATAATGTGACGGTCTACGCGCTGATGGTGGAACATTTCCAGGAATATCAGACGATCTGGGAGGGCGAGAACGGGAAGATCATTTTTTATCAGTGTGAGATTCCCTATGACGTACCGGATCAGGAGAGCTGGCAGAGCCATGACGGCAGGGTCAACGGCTTCGCCTCCATCAAGATCGCCGACGAGGTGAAGGTACACGAGTCCTGGGGGCTGGGCATTTATCTTTATAACCGGGATGCGGAGGTAGAGCTGCACAGTGCCGTGGAAGCGCCCGGTAAGGCGGAGGGCGTTCGGGTACATAATATCTGTACGGTGATGATTACCGGAAAGCCCGGGATGAGCCATATTATCAACGAAGACGGTGACGCAGTGACAAACGGCGGCGCCAGGGCGGTGCTGGTGGAATGGTCGGGCGGACAATGAGGAAATCGTTATGGAGGTTGTTATAGGCGCAGGGGAATAAAGCCTATTCAATAGATTCCGCATCTGAAAAGCGGAGTGAAATATTAAAGCGCATCCGGAAAAGGGTGCAGAGAAAAGAAGGAGGAAATTTTATGAAAATGAAGAAAGTCCTGGGATTATTACTTGCTTTGTCCATGACTGCAGGCCTGCTGACAGGCTGCGGCGATGACGGCGGTAATAAGCAGTCCTCAAATGCAAATGGGGGGGGCAGCCAGCAGAGCAGCCAGAGCAGTGGCAGTAACGGCGGCGACGGAGGGAGCGACGAAGGAAATGGCGGCGGCGAAGAAGTGAACACCACTCCTTTCTATATGACGCTGGATCCCCAGGTGAGCGGCGAAATCGACATCATGACGTGGTCCGGTGACGGTCTTTATCATCAGGATATGGGCCATTGGGACGCTGATGAGCAGACGGATTTGACCGGCAGCAATGTGGCTATGATTTATGCCATGGCCAAGAAATTCAATGAGATGTATCCTAATGTAAAGATTAATCTGTACGCAAAAAGCGGCGACGGAAACGGCAATGACACTTCCTGGAACCAGGAGATGGAGAACTTTAAGGCGGAGCATGGAAAATATCCTGACATCTACTGCTCCATGGCTCTTCCCCAGGACGTGGCGGACGGTATGGTAGCGGATATGTCTGTCTATGCGGACGATCCTCTGTACCAGTCCTTTAACACTTCCATTATGAACATGATGAACTATTACGGCGTTCAGGCGGGGCTGCCTCAGTATATGCTTCCCTGGGGCGTATATGTGAACAGAGAGCTGGCAGAGTCAAATAATATTGACACACCTGATCCGGACTGGACCATCGACGATTATACGGATTTTGTTACCTCTGCGGATAATAAAACATTCTGGGGGTTGATTTACGGCGATTCTTCCACCAAGTTCATCGGAACCGGAACCGATACCGTGAACGCTGCATTGAAGGAGGGCAAGGAATTTGACCTTACTTCAGATCAGGTTATGAGCCTGCTGGATTATATTCCGAAGTGGTCCTCCGCCGAAGTCTGGGCGAAGTATAATGAAGGCGCTATTGACGCGGCAATCATGGATGACGGCGGCTGGTGGAGCTATAAGTTCTTCTGCAAGAATTACGTGCTTACCAATGCGGGAGATCCCTGGTTCTTCAACTCTGCGGCCCTGGGACAGAATGAGGACGGAAGCTGGCCTGAAAATGCCATCCAGTCCGGCGATTGGGATATTTATCCCAGACCTTCTACGGATTATCGCGGAAACAATGTGGGCATCGTAATTGATCCCATGGCGCTGCATAATTACGCAATGGATGACGGAGACCCTGCCCTCAGCGACGCCGAGAAGGCAAAGATGGATCTGGCTTACGCATTTGGTTCTTACTGGTGTGGTTCCACCGAGGCGATGCAGGCAAGAGCAGATCAGATGTATAATGACAACGGAACCATGAAGACGGCCCTGAACGATTCCTTCCCGCTGGTAACCGGTGAGGAATTTGACAAGCAGATGGAGATCTGGTACAACGGCGGCGGCCATGCCCGTTTTGCCGACAAGGATTTGATGCCCGGCTTCCAGTACGTGCTGCAGCTCTGGGAGGAAGGCGCAATCTATGACTTTTCCGATAAGTGCTATCCGATCAAGATTATGGTGGACGGCTCGGAGGTGAACTGCCTGAATGAGTGGAACAATATGACAAACAAGGACATTTCCGGTGTGGGTGAGAATGATCCCAGCTGGCTTGACACCATTAAGGCGAATCTGCCGGATTGGAACACCAAGTCCAAGGAGAGGCTGGCGGAGGCACAGGAGAATCTGAAAGCCGGTCTGAAGTCATATTACGGATTGTCGGATTCTGATTTTTAAAGACTTAGATGTTTAGAAGACGGAAGGGCCTGTTATGGGACACATAAGGTGGAGATAATGGGCCCTTCTCTTTTAGAAAGTTGTAGAGGAGCACATTCATGAAGGCGAAAAAGGCGAGAATCTTAAAAAAAGGTATGATACTGGCTGCCGCAGCCGCAGTGTGCGGAGGGGGCCTTTATTTGGTCTTTCATATGAATCATGCGGAGTATGTAGAGGATGTCAGCCCTGAAGAGCTGAGGCAGGCTTATGAGCTTTTGTCGGAATCCCTCGTCTCTTCGGACTATATGTATACGGATTATCTGATGTACCTGGAGGAGGATTACGGCCAGGGAAGCTATCAGGCGGCACCTTCCGGCAGCGGGGAAATATATCAGCCGGATGAAGGCCAGCCTGCCTATGAGGGAAGCGCTCTGGTGCTGGATTATGAAGAGAGTGCAGAGTACAAAATAAATGTGGAAAAGACGGGTGTTTATTATCTGGCGGTAGATTATTTTTCCGCCGGGAATTCTTATCTGGATCACACGGTAGAGGTAAGTCTGAACGGTGAGGCACAGTATCAGGAGTGGAAGACGGTAGAGCTTTCGCTTCATTGGAAGGATTCGGTGGATAAGTATCTGCTGGACCGCTATGGCGACGAGATCGCGCCCACGCAGGAACGGATCAATGAGTGGCGGCGGACCTGGCTCTATAATAATACTTATTCCACAACACACCCTTTATATATGACGCTGGAGGCAGGGGAAAACATCATCACTCTGTCCAATCGTTCCAATGACGGGCTTGCGTTGGGAACTCTGTATGTAGCGCCGCCGGTGGACGATGTTCCCACTTATGCGGAATATCAGGCGGGCTATGAGGGAGTGCCGATTGCGTCGCAGGGTTCCATGGTGGTGATCGGGGCCACCGATTATACGATGAAAAATTCCGCGGAAATTATCTATAAGTCAACGGCAGATCCTGCCATGATGCCCTATGACCCGGAGTATAAGCTGCTGAATACTCTGTCCTGGACCAAGCCGGGGAACGAGATTACCTATAACTTCTATGTATGGGAAGAGGGGCTGTACCAGCTGGGCTTTCACTATATGAATGAGAAAGAAGAGTTCAGTTCCTTTGAGAGTATACGCATTGACGGTAAAGTGCCCTTTCAGGAGTTGGAGTGTTATGCGTTTCCCTACAGCAACAGCGGCTGGGCCAATGAAGTCTTGTCGGACGAGGAGGGGAATCCCTATTACATTTATCTGACGAAGGGGGATCACACCCTGAGCCTGAAAGCGGAAATGGAGCCTGTGATGTCCGCCTGGCGTTACGGGCAGTTAATTGCGGAGCATGTGACTCAGCTGACGCTGGACATCAAGAAGATTTCCGGTCAGGATGCGGATAAATACAGAACCTGGAAGATGACGCAGTATATCCCGGAAATCCCGGAATATCTGGAGGCGTATAAGACCATTTTACAGCATATCCGCTATGAACTGCAGAAAGAATCGGAATCCGGTATCAACGGGGCACTGCTTTCCTATCTGGACAAAGCGGAGGTATTTATCGATGATATGGCGGAATATCCGGATGAAATCGCGCTTTATACAACCAGTCTGACGGGGGCGGACAATTCTGTCCTGGTGGCGGTGAGCAGATTTACTTCTTCCGTTATGAACATTAATTTCTCCCTGGATACGATCTACGCATTTGGAGAGGGCAAAATGCCGGCGGCAAGGGCAGGAATCTTTGCAAAGACAGGCAACAGCATCCGCACCGTATATTATTCCTTTGTGTCCGAGAAATACAGGAACAATTCGGTACAGGAGGATGAGCTGAATATCTGGGTTTCCAGGGCACTGACTCATGTGGACCTTCTGCAGAAGCTGGCGGATACGGAGTTTACGCCAAAGACAGGAATCAAGGTAAAAATATCGGTCATGCCGGATGCAAATAAGCTGACGCTGGCCTGTGCCGCGGAGGAGACGCCGGACATAGCATTGGGCCTGAGTTCCCATATGCCCTTTGACCTGGCGTGCAGAGGGGCTTTGTATGACATGACGCAGTTTGAGGATTACTGGCAGGTGGCCGGACGCTTTGTGGCCGGAGAGCTGGTTCCCTATACTTACAACGAAGGTATTTACGCTATTCCCGAGACGCTGGATTTCAATGCGGTAATTTACCGTACGGATATATTTGATAATCTGGGCCTGGAAGTACCGGATACCTGGGATGAGCTGATTAATCTGCTTCCCAGCTTACAGCGGTATGGCATGAATTTCTACCATAATATTTCATCCGGTGTGGGGTATAAATGGTTCTATCAGACGACGCCCTTGATCTTCCAAAACGGCGGACAGCTCTACACAGAGGACGGCACTGTGACGGCAATTGACCAGCCCGGCGCCGTGAAGGGATTAAAGCGGCTGGGCGAGCTGTTCGTGGCATATTCCCTGGATACGCAGGTACAGGAATTCTTCAATTCCTTCCGTTATTCCGTCCTGCCTATCGGCATTATAGATTCCAATACCTATGTGCTGATTAAGAATGGGGCTACGGAACTGGAGGGGCAGTGGAAGCTTGCGCCCTATCTTGGCACGGTGCAGGAGGATGGCAGTATTGACCGCAGCTTTGTGGCAAACGGCAGCGGCGGCGTGATCTTTGCGGATACGGAGAAAGCCGATCAGGCGTGGGAATTCCTGAAATGGTGGACCAGCGAAGAAGCCCAGGTGGAATATACTTATACGCTGCGCTCCACGTATGGAGATACTTATTTCTGGCTGCCCTCCAATGTGGAGGCGCTGGAACAGGCGCCTATTGACCAGGAGGATAAAGAAGTAATTCTTGATATGGTATATGAGCTGCGGGACGTACCCAGGACACCGGGGCAGTACCTTCTGGAGCGTTCCATATCCGATATATGGAACACCATGGTCTTTGACGGAACCTCGGCGCAGGTGGCGGCCGATGAAAAGGTGATTGCAATCAACCGTGAGATCAGAAAGAAAATGCAGGAGCTGGGATATTATGACGAGGCGGGGAACCGCTTAAAGAGCTATGTGATCCGTGACATTGACTGGATTCAGGAACAGATGGATCATGGGAAGAGGGAGGTGAGCAGGAATGACGGCGAAAAGTAAGATAAAAAAGAGAAAGCGCTTTACCAGGGAAGACGGGAAATCGTATCTGATGCTGCTGCCCTATATCATATTGTTTTCCACGTTTATCCTGGTGCCGGTAATCATTGCGGCAGGGTTGTCCTTTACCTATTTTGACGTGATTAATGAGCCAACGTTTACCGGATTGCTGAACTACATTACGTTGTTTACCCAGGATGAAGTGTTTTTAAAATATGTGCTGCCGAATACGTTCCTGTATGCGCTGATCGTAGGACCGGGCGGCTATGTGATTTCTTTCCTTCTGGCCTGGATGCTGGCTCAGATACAACCGATACCAAGGACAATCCTGGCTCTTTGTATTTATACGCCCTCCATGCTGGGCGGCGTGTTTATCGGTGTCATCTGGAAGACGATATTCTCGGGAGATCAGTCCGGCTGGGCAAACAGTATCCTGCTGCGCCTGGGCCTGATTGATACCCCGATTCAGTTCCTGCTTACCAGCGATCATTTTATGCTGATAATGATTATCGTATCTCTCTGGTCGGCAATGGGAATCGGTTTCCTGTCCATGATTTCCGGCATCCTGAATATAGATCAGGAACTTTATGAGGCGGCCTATGTGGATGGCATCCGGAACCGGTTCCAGGAGATTATCTACATCACGGTGCCGTCCATGAAGCCCCAGATGTTCTTCGGCGCGGTCATGGCCATAGTCAATGCTTTCAACATGGGGTGGATCGGCGTAACCTTAAGCGGTGCCAATCCGACGCCCAATTACTCCGGCCAGCTGATTACCAACCATATAGACGATTATGGCTTTCTGAGGTATGAGATGGGATATGCAGCCGCGATTTCCGTAGTATTGCTGCTGGTAGTGTATGGTTTTAACCTGGTGGCGGGCCGGTTGTTCGGCGATAACGATTAGGGGGGTACAGCGATGAAGAACAGGAAAAAGAAACGCGGCGATTTTCAGGGGTCACGCATTAATCCCAGGCATTTTTCGACGGGGCAGATTAAGTTTTATATTATTCTGATTCCATTGGCGTTGTTCATGATTCTGCCGGTAGTTATGCTGATTAACAGAGCGTTTATGCCTTTGGGGGAGCTGTTTGCATTCCCGCCGCATATTATGGCGCATAATCCGACTTTGAATAATTTTAAGAGCCTGTTTGCCCTTTCCAGTACGACCGGGGTGCCGATGCTGCGTTATCTCTTAAACTCCGTGCTGGTAACGCTGATGACGGTGGCGCTGAACCTGGTGATTACGATCCTGGGGGCATATACCTTTGCAAAGAAGAACTTTAAAGGGAAAGCGGTCTTGTTTGAGATTAACCAGCTGGCGCTGATGTTTGTACCTACGGCGGTTGCAATCTCCAGATATTTGGTGATTACAAAGCTGAACCTGACGGATACCTGGCTGGTTCATGTACTGCCGCTGGCGGCTATGCCGGTGGGTCTGTTCCTGGTAAAGCAGTTTACGGACCAGATTCCGGACGCTCTGATCGAAGCGGCGGTAATGGACGGCGCAAAGGAGTTGACGATTATACGCAAGATTATTGTCCCTTTAATTCGTCCGGCACTGGCTACCTCTATCGTACTTACCTTCCAGCAGGTATGGATGGCGACGGAGGCGTCCAACAATTATGTGAGCAACGATACCATGCGTACGCTGGCATATTATCTGAATTCTTTGTCTACCAACAACGCCATTGCGGCGGCCGGCATGACGGCGGCAGCGTCGGTACTGCTGTTCCTGCCGAATTTGATTATCTTTATCTGTATGCAGTCTCAGGTGATGAATACCATGAGCCATTCCGGCATCAAGTAGGAAGGAGGAAAGTAGTGATGAAAAGAAACAGTAAATGGAGAAAGATCCTTTTCCTGCCGGCCATGGTATTTTTAACTGTGCAGATGTCCATGACGGTACACGCCAATCAGGCTACTTCTTATACTTATGCAGCGGATGAGGATAAAAACTGGGAGAGGACACAGGATGCTTATCTGCCGGATAAGACCGTCACGGAGCTTGGACTTTCGTCTCCCGAGGATCTCTTTATTGACGAGGACAATATGCTGTATATTGCCGACACCGGCAACAGGCGGGTGGTCAAGTACGACATCGGTGCAGGCCGGGTGGCGGGAATTCTGGAAAACAGCGAGATGACCGGGCCCAGGGGGGTATATGTGACGGAGGACGGGGACATCTATGTGGCTGATACCAGCGCCAAGGCCGTATTGATCTTTGACAGAGAGTTTCATTTGATTCATAAGCTGACAAGGCCGGATGCGCCTATCTTTGCAGATACCAATTATGAGCCGAAGCGGGTGGCCGTGGACGGTGGTGGAAATGTATATCTGATCGGGGAAGGCGTTTACAACGGCGTAATTCAACTGGCAAAGACAGGAGAATTCTTAGGCTACTTTGCGGTAAACGATGCCGACCTGACATTTTCTCAGAGGCTCCAGCAGATGCTTTTCACCAGGGCTCAGCTGGCAAACCTGATTGACATCAATCCCACGGTGTTTGCAAATGTGTTTGTGGACAGAGACGGTGTTGTCTATACCGCTACCAGCGGGACTCACCTCAATGGTATGAAGAAGCACAGCACCAACGGCGGAAATATGTTCAAGACGGCGGTCTGGTCCTATGATAACCTGACGGATGTATATGTGGACGCAAGCGGGCTGATCTATACCTGTTCCGCCAATGGCTATATTAACATTTATTCGAAAAGCGGCGAAGAAATATTCTCTTTCGGTTCTTATGTGACTACGGTGGATATATCGGGACTTTTTACCAGCCTGCCCTCCCTTGCAGTGGACATGGACGGCAATATCTGGGCAGTAGACGGCACAAAGGGTTATCTGCAGTCTTTTAAGCCGACAGAGTATGCGCAGACGGTTTACATGGCCATGAATCTCTATGAAGAGGGGCGTTATGAAGAGGCCATGAGCAAGTGGAACGATGTGCTGCGCCTGAATCAGATGTCCGTTCTGGCCCATAACGGTGTGGGAAAAGCCTATCTCCATGCAGAGGAATATGGGGCCTCATTGGAACATTTTAAGGTTGCCAACAATAAGGAGTACTATTCTCAGTCCTTCTGGGAAGTGCGTAACATGTGGCTTCAGAAATGGCTGGGGCCGATTCTGGGGATAGTGGCCGGCCTGCTTGTTCTGAAGAAGATAATCAGGGAAGTTGATAAGAGGCATGGAAGCCGGCTGGCGGGATTAAAAAGGAAGGCAGGTGAGAATGCGGGTAAAATTCCGGTATGGAAGGATATTCGGTATGCCTTGAGAACCCCGAGGCATCCCATGGATTGCTACTATGAGATCCGCAGGCACAGGCAGGGATCGGTTCTTTCGGCGGCGGTGATTTACATTCTGTTCTTCATCGATTTTATGGCTTATAAGACGGCAAAGGGCTTCATTTATCAAACGGTGAAGGTGGAGGACATGGATATTGGTTCCTTTGTGCTGGGATTCTTCGTATTGCTTGGGCTGTTTATCATCTGTAATTATCTTGTGACCAGCATCAACGACGGAGACGGTACCTTCAGGCAGATATTCATGATCCCGGCCTATGGCCTGATGCCTGCCATGATTGCGCTCCTTGTAGTAACCTGCGTATCCTACGGGCTGACCTATAATGAGTCCTTCCTGCTGACACTGGTGCTGCTCATCGGGATTGTCTGGAGCATAATTACTGTTTTTATCGGTCTGCAGACGGTACATGACTACACCTTTGGGGAGACAATCAAGAGCATTCTATTGACAGTGGTATTCATGGTTATCGTGGCAGTGATCGGCGTTATCATCTCTATCATGTGGAATAGCCTGTATACCTTCCTGATCTCTGTCGGAAAGGAGATGATTCAGAATGTTTTATAAGCAGATGAAGAGATACAAAGGGGTGCTTCTGGCCCTGATCCCGGCACTGGGATTTGGAATGTTTCCCATGAATGCCAATGCTTACGTGGCTACCAACCGGGATACCAAAACCGCACCGGAGAAGGCGGAATATACCCCGGACGAACATGAGGACTATGAGCTCCTTCTGGAAACCGGGACTGTCCGGTACTACTGGAGGGAGGACAGGGATATTCTGGCGGTAGTTGATAAGCAGACGGGCTATTGCATCAAGACAGGTGCGGATCTTCCCTTTTCGGGGGAAGTGAAGGATGCGGTGAAGAAGCTGGAAAAGGAGGGGGCTTCCAATGCGGAGATTCTGGAGGCCGCCGAGAGCTACGCAGACGACCTGAACAGTACTTATGTGGGAATTGCTAATTCCCTGATTACCCTTGAGTATTATGACAGTGACAAAATCAAATATATTTCCTCGGCCTCCGAGGACGATGCGGAATCCGAGCTGGAAAAGCTGGAGGAAGGAAAATACTGTCTGAACATCCGGTTTCGGAAGCCGGAGGTGCAGATGAAGCTGTACTTTACTCTGCTGGAGGACAGCATTGATTATTATATTCCCTGCGGGGAAATGTCGGGAAGCGGGCTCAACAGCCTGGCGGCCATTGACATCACTCCTTTTCTGGGGGCCAGCGGCGGCCGCATGAATGTGATGAACCCGGACACCATGGAGTGGGAAACGGAGGATGCTTACCGGGTGCCGGGGTATGTGCTGGTCCCGGACGGCAGCGGGAGCCTGATCCGGTTTGTGGATAATACCTCTGTATTCAATGCCTATGAGGGAGACGTGTACGGCAAGGACTTTGCAACGGAATCCAGCTACAGTATAGGCTATTTTGATGATGTACCGGTGAAGAACCCGGTGATGCCGGTGTTTGGAATTGCCCACGGAAACGGGCAGATGGCCTTTGCTGCCTGGGCGAACCAGGGCGCGGAATACATGGATATTGTGGTCAACCCGGACGGTACCAAGGCGACTACCTATACCTGGGCCTATCCCAGATTTGAGTTAAACGTGAATTATTATCAGCTTTATGATGAGCAGGGCAGCGGTTTCTTCAAGCAGATGGATGAAATCTATCATTATGATATTGACATGACGTATGCCTTTTTGTTCGGAGACGGCAGTGACGGTACGCCTGCGGCGGATTATACCGGCATGGCCAGGGTATACCGGCAGTATCTGCTGAACACGGGAGAGTTGACGCTGCGGCAGCCGGAGAGGGAAGAGATACCCATAAGGCTGGACTTTATCATGGCGGACTCCAAGAGCGGTATCGTGGGAAATACCCGGGTGGAGATGACAACTACGGCGGACGTGGAAGATATTCTGAACCGGGTGATGGAAGGCGGGATTACCAATATTAATTCCGGACTGATCGGATGGCAGAAGGGCGGTGAAAGTCTTTCCAGGCCTTATCAGATGAAGTTTTCCGGCGCTGTCGGCAGCAAGAAGGATTTCAAAAGGCTGATTGAGGAATTCGGGGAGAAGGGCGTGGACGTTTCCCTGTCCCGGGATGTAATCACAATCAACAGGAAAATGCTGAATTATTATGACACGGCGGTAAAATGTATCAGCAACTGGTACCTGAGCATTGATAAGAGCGTGATCCTGCCCGATAATGTGCCGACGTCATTGTTCAGCTATGCGACGCCCGAAAAGACGGCAAAGTGGATCGGGCAGCTTGCGGACGGTATTTCGGCATTTTCCGGCAGCCTGACCCTGACGGAGATGCCCCATACGCTTACCTCTCACTGGAGCAGGGACGGTGTGGTTACCAGTCTGACGGATGCGGTAGAGATGTATCGGAATATTCTGTCGGAGGTCCGGCAGGAGACGGCGCTGAATCTGGAGAATCCCAACAGTTATCTCTGGAAGTATACGGATCGTTATCTCCAGGCTCCGGTAGGAAGTTCCCAGTTTATCTTTGAGACGGATGCAGTGCCGTTCCTTCAGATGGTCCTTCACGGAACGATGGAGATGTACGCACCTTATGCCAATTTTTCCTTCTATACCCAGGACAGCATCCTGCGGATGATTGACTACAATGTATTTCCGTCCTTTATTCTTTCCAGGGAGCCGTCTTACAAGCTGGGGGATACCTTTTCCGCAAATTACTATTCCACGGAGTATACGCTGTATGAGGAGCTGATCGGTAACGTGTACGGGCAGATCAACGAAATCCTCCGCCAGGTACAGGGGTATGAATGGACGGGGCGCAGTGTGCCGGAGGACGGCGTGGTCATTAATACCTATCAGAGTGGGGAAAAGGTCTGTTATATCGTTATCAATTATACGGAGCATGAAGTATCTTATCAGGGAACGACTGTTATGCCGGAGAGTGCAGCGGTTGTCGGAAAGGAGTGACAGAAAATGGCTGAGAAGAAAGCAAAGCGAACCAAGAGCGGGCGCACGGTTGGATATGAAAAACGCCAGAACCGGCTGGGATATGCCTTCATGGCGCCATGGATCATCGGCTTTATGCTGTTTACCCTGTTCCCCTTCGTTGCTACCATTGCCTTAAGCTTCTGCAATGTCAGCACCAATATTACGGGCTACGACATTACCTTTGCGGGCTGGAGCAATTATTATACTGCATTCTTTCGGAATACGGAGTTTGTTCCGGCACTGGGGTCTTTCCTGGGAATGGTAATTCCCTATACGTTTGTGATACTGGTGGTCTCTTTTGTAATGGCTTATCTTCTAAACAAGATCAAGGTGGGCAAGGGCCTGATGCGGACAATCTATTTCCTGCCCGTTATCATCATGTCCGGCCCTGTGATGAGCCAGATCCTGGACCGGGCGGATGAGACGGTACAGGCGGCACAGGGGCTGTATAACGGGTATCAGGGGGTTTTCATATTGGATATGATCCGCAGCTATTCGCCGAAAATCGCCTTTTTCATGGAAGGGATCTTCGACCAGCTTACCATGATACTGTGGTTTACCGGGATCCCCATCGTCCTCTTCGTCAGCGGCCTGCAGCGTATCAATGCGTCGTTGTATGAGGCCGCGAAGATTGATATGGCAAACGAATGGCAGATTCTTTGGAAGATTACGATTCCCATGATTAAGCCTACGGCGCTGGTGGCGGTAATTTTCACCATTGCCCAGTTAGGCACCTATGATACCAGCGCGATCTATTCGCTGATTAAGACGGCTACAAACAATACCAACGGCGGTTTTGGCTTTGCAGCCACTTATTCCTGGGTTTACTGCATTTTGGTTCTTATAGTGATCGGAGCGGCCTGCCTGCTGTTTAAGGAGCGGAAGCCCAAGAGAAGAGACATCTGGTAAGGGGGTGGGAGAGATGAAAGAGAAAAAGCCGAAAATGGAGAGTCCGAAAGTGAAGAAGAAACACGACTTTAAGTGGTGGAGAAATCTGATCGCAAAGGCGGCAGTCTATTTTGTATTGATCTGTGTCGGATTTGTCTATCTGGAGCCGATATTTGAAATGATTGCCAAGACATTCATGTCGGAGGCCGATATAATCGATCCCTCCGTGACCTGGGTGCCGAAGGGGCTTTCCCTGAACAACCTGAAGGTGGCAGGCACGGTCCTTAAGGTGGTGCCTACTCTTCGGAACACCATCCTCTGGTCAGGCGGTATGGCCCTGGCTCAGACCCTGGTTTCTGCCATGACGGGATACGCGCTTTCCAGATACGAATTTAAATTCAAAAGGTTCTGGTTTGTGATGATAGTGCTGGCATTCATCATTCCCACGCCGGTGACCATGATCCCCCGGCTGATGATGTTCGTGGGGGTGCAGGATGCAACGGCAGTCCAGCTGATCGGTACGGCGCTTCCCCAGGTATCCATGGCCGTATTGGGACAGGGCATTTATTCGGCCGTGCTGATATTGATTTTCTATACGGCCTTTAATATGATTCCCAGGGTGCTGGATGAGGCGGCTCAGATTGACGGCGCTTCCTCCATGAAGATCTTCTGGTTTATCGTGGTGAAAATGTCGGCTACCACGATCCTGGTGGTATTCCTGTTCTCCTTTGTGTGGAACTGGAATGAGACCTATATCACGGGAACACTGCTGCGGGGCAATATTGAACTGCTGCCCTCAAAGCTGAATATGTTCAACAGTGAATTCAGCAGCCTGGTATCTGCCCAGGGCGGTGCATTCAGGCTGAACAAGGCGTATAAGATGGCGGCAACGCTGATTTCTATCTCGCCGTTACTGCTGTTATATACATTTGTGCAGAAGTGGTTTATCCAGGGTATCGAAAATACCGGAATTACAGGTGAATAAGCAGCGGTATCATTCCGAGAATCGGCAGGAGAAGAGGGAAACCAGGGAACCGGGAGCAGGAAAACGAGACGACGACAGAGAAGGAGACAATGTGGATGGATGCGGCAAGTACACGAACCATAACATGGCGGACGTCTGAGATATGCAGGAAGGCAGCGGCGCAGGGAGCGGTTCTTTTAGAGAATAAGGACGGAATGCTCCCGCTCCTGCAAAAGGACAGCGTCGCCGTATTCGGCAGATGCCAGACGGAATACTACAGGAGCGGCACCGGTTCAGGAGGGTCGGTAAATGTACCCTACATAACAAATATACTGCAAGGCCTGAAGGAAGACGGTATCAAAGTGAATGAGGCGCTGGAGGACTGCTATGTCAGATGGCTGGCGGAGCATCCCTTTGATAACGGCGGCGGAGGCTGGGCATGTGAACCCTGGCACCAGCAGGAGATGCCCCTTTCGAAGGAGCTGGTTGAAGAGACGGCAGCCGTTTCGGATAAGGCCGTAGTGGTCATAGGGCGCACCGCAGGTGAGGACAAAGACAATATGGCCGTGGAAGGAAGCTATTTTCTTACGGCGGATGAGAAAGAACTGCTTCTTCGGGTGTGCGGGGGATTTGAGAATGTGGCCGTGGTGCTGAACGTGGCCAATATTATAGACATGAGCTTTGTGGAGGAATATCCCGTCAAGGCTGTGGTCTATGCCTGGCAGGGAGGAATGGAGGGCGGCAGAGGCATTGCCGATGTGCTCACAGGCCGGGAAACCTTCCAGGGACACCTTACGGATACCATAGCGGCATCCCTGTCAGACTATCCCTCCCACAGGAACCATGGCGGGGAATTGAAGAATATTTATCAGGAAGACATTTATGTGGGGTACAGATATTTTGAGACCTTTGCCCGCGGCGCGGTGCGGTATCCCTTCGGCTATGGGCTGTCTTATACGGAGTTTGAGATATACGACAGTAAAATGGAGAAGAGGGGCAGCGGCGGCGCAGAGAGGCTTCTGCTGACCTGCAGGGTAAGGAATAAGGGAGTAAGATACAGCGGCCGGACGGTACTGCAGCTCTATGTGGAGAAGCCCGGAGGGGGTATGGGAAGACCGGCCAGGGAACTGATTGCATTTACCAAGACAAAGAACCTGGGCTGCCGGGAAGAGGAAGAGGTCAAAATGGAAATTTCCATGAGGCAGCTTGCTTCCTTTGATGACAGCGGTGAAAGCGGATATAAGGACTGCTATGTGCTGGAGAAGGGAGAGTACCACTTTCACCTCGGTGAGAACGTACGGGACACAAAGGAGGTCCTGGTGGACAAAATGCCGTGCCTTATACTTGCGGAAACCCGGCCGGTGGAGCAATGCCGGGAGGCCATGGCACCGATAGAGCATTTTGAGCGTATGCGGCCTCTTGGGGGGCAGGACGGCAGTGTAACCGTGAAGTATGAGGCAGTTCCTGTGCGGACTGTGGATCTGCGGGAGAGAATTGCGGCCGGATTACCCAGGGAGCTTCCCTGTTCCGGCGACAGGGGCCTGCGGTTAAAGGATGTGGCAGAAGGCGGGTGCTCTATGGAGGACTTTATTGCCCAGCTTTCTCCGGAGGATCTGGCAGCAATCGTAAGGGGCGAGGGTATGTGCAGCATTAAGGTAACGCCGGGCACGGCGGCAGCCTTTGGAGGCGTCTCGGATAATCTGTGGGGATTCGGCATCCCTGTGGGCTGTTGTGCCGACGGCCCCTCCGGAATTCGCATGGACAACGGGAGCTATGCCACCCAGGTGCCTGTGGGTACGCTGTTGGCGTGTACGTGGGATGAAGCGCTTGTGGAAGAGCTGTTTGGTTATGTGGGCAGCGAGATGGCGGAAAATCAGGTGGATGTACTCCTGGGGCCCGGGGTCAATATTCACAGACATCCTTTAAACGGAAGAAATTTTGAATACTTTTCGGAAGATCCCCTTGTATCCGGCAAGATGGCTGCGGCAGTGGTCCGGGGGATCGAGGCAAAGGGAGTCCATGCCACGGTGAAGCACTTTGCCTGTAACTCCCAGGAAACGGGACGCCACAGGGTTGACTCGGTAGTTTCCCAGCGGGCGCTTAGGGAAATTTATTTAAGGGCCTTTGAGATTGCGGTAAAGGAAGGAAATGCCCGGTCGGTGATGACATCTTATAACCCTGTAAACGGCTATTGGACGGCGTCGGCATATGACCTGACTACCACCATTTTAAGGGATGAGTGGGGATTTCAGGGTATTGTCATGACGGACTGGTGGGCAGACATGAATGACGTCACAGAGGGGGGAGAAGGATCGAAGCGCCGTACGGCAGATATGGTCAGGGCACAGAATGACGTATATATGGTGGTGAGCAATAATGGTGCGGAGATCAACGCTAACGGTGACGATACGCTGGAGGCGCTGGAATCGGAAAGGCTTACTCTTGGGGAGCTGCAGCGCAGTGCCATGAACCTGTGCCGTTTCCTGATCCAAACACCTGCTTTTGCACGAAAGGATAATGACACAGAAAGGATTCCGTTGATAGCGGCATTGAGCGGAGAAGACCGGACGGGCGGGCCTCTGGGGACGGACGGCAGGATAAGCTGGAACACAAATGTACAGGGCCGGAGGGAATTTGCCGTGGAGACGGCAGGAGTTTATGATGTGATAGCGAGAATCATGTCGCCTCATAGTAACAGGTCTCAGGCGGTATGTAAGGCTGTCCTCAACGGTGATGAGCTGGTTACGTTTCAGACCAACGGCACCAGCGGGAAGTGGATCAGGCAGAAGCTGCTGCGGGTAAGGCTTGAAAAGGGATGCTACCAAATGGAGCTACAATTCCCGAAACCCGGCATGGTGGTGGATTATCTGGAATTTGTACTTTGCAGTGTCGTGGAATAAGGGGAAGAGGATATGATAATAGAAAGAGAGCTCCGTACAAGGAAAGACCTGGTGCTTTTACTTCTGGACTGGCTGCGTCCTCTGAAAACATGCTATAGCCCGGGAGCTGCCAGGCTTTTGCCGGGCGATACCGCAGCGCATTACAGCAGGAACGCAGCGGGTATGGAGGGGTATGCCAGAGTGCTGTGGGGACTGGGGCCTTTGTTTGCACAGGAGGCTTCGGGCCTGCCGCCTGAGACGCAGGCGGAGATAGAGGAATGGAAAGCGCTTGTCCTGCGGGGGCTGATAAACGGTACGGATCCCAGGCATGAGGAATACTGGCTGGACGTGGGAGACTACGATCAGAAGATGGTGGAGATGGCGGCAATCGTCAATGCCCTGCTCCTTGCGCCGGGAGTCCTGTGGGATCCCATGACGGCACGCCAGAGGGAAAACGTGGTCAGATGGCTGGCGCAGATCAATGGGCATGAGGTTCATGGGAATAACTGGCGCTTTTTCCGGATTCTGGTCAATATGTTTTTCAAAAGGAAGGGGCTTGCCTGTGACGAGGGGCGTCTGGCAGAGGACTGGCAGGTCATAGAAAACTGTTATGAGGGCGGCGGATGGTATTATGACGGCCACCCCGGGCAGAAGGACTATTATATTCCCTTTGCCATGCACTATTACGGGCTTTTGTATTCCGTATCTATGGAGGAACAGGAGCCCGGGAGGTGCAGGGAATTAAGAAGCAGGGGCAGGCTCTTTTCGGAGGACTTCCTGTATTGGTTTGATAAGGATGGCAGGGAGGTTCCCTTTGGCAGAAGCCTCATCTACCGTTTTGCCCACAGCGCCTTCTTTTCGGCGTTGGTTTATGCGGGGGGCAGTGACCGGCTTCCGGTGCTGAAGCATATGATTCTGGGAAACCTCCGTTATTGGAGCAGCATGCCGATTTTTGATAACGGCGGGATCCTTACGATAGGCTATCAATATCCCAATCTGATTATGAGCGAGCATTACAACGCCCCGGGATCTCCTTATTGGGGGCTCAAGACATTCCTGGTGCTGGCGCTTCCGGAGGATCACGCATTTTGGCAGTGCGGAGAGGAGGAACCCGTTTATGAGGGGCATAGGTTTCTGGAAAAGGCGGGAATGCTTTCCATACACGAAAAAAGCGGTCATGTGCTCCTTTATCCGGCGGGGCAGCACTCCTTTAACTTTGGGAATACAATAGCAAAGTACCAGAAATTTGTATATTCCAATCTCTTTGGCTTCAGCGTGCCCAGAGGGGAACAGCTGGAAGACGGAGCCTTTGATAATGTGCTGGCGGTGCGGCGGAAGGGTGAAAAGGGCTGGCATATGAAGGACGGTGACAGAAAATGCAGGGTTACAGAGCATTATGTCAGTCTGGATTATGAGCCTGTAAAGGGTCTGGAGATAAAAACGGTGATTGTACCGCTGAGACTGGGACATGTAAGACTTCATTATGTACATACGACGGTGGAAGCAGAGCTGGCGGACGGCGGTTTTGCCATAAAGAAGGAGGATAAGGCCGATATGGCGCCGGATATGATTTCTGTTACGCCAAAGGAGGTCAGCTGTGAATGCCCATGGGGAAATGCAGGGGCGGTATGCCTTGCAGGAGAGGGGGATCCCCGCCTTATAACGGCCTTTCCCAACACAAATATTATGTATGGCAGTACAGTAATACCTACCCTGATTTATAAGCTGCAGCCGGGAGACCATTTCCTGGCAGGGTATTTCTTCGGAGACGGTGCTTCCGAAAGAGTAAGCAGGGAAGTACCCGGGCTCCGGATGGCCGAAAGGGGAACTATGGTAAAAATCGTGTACGGGCCGGAGGAAATTTTGATTGAGGAAACCCCGTAGTCAGAGAGGGGTAAGCCTGCAGACGAAACTGGTTGAAACCAATCAGGTTAAGGAGGAAGAAAGATGAATCATTATGAAAAACCGGTGGTGGTAAAGATCGAAGAGGCGGCAGAAGGTGTTTATGCGGCAAGCGGCGCGGCAGGGCCAGGGCAGCAGGGAGAAATCAAGTGTCAGAGCCAGTATATGCAGGGAGTCTGGCACAGGCCCAATACAGTAACGCCAGGCCGTGACCAGGAGGAAGTAATTAACAGGCGGGGGTGTGAAGGCTGTTCCGCAGATGACGGAGACGGATGCAAGATCATGAAGGGAAAAGCAGATGACCTGAATCCGGACGGTATCTTTAAACCCACATGGGAACAGGAAGGCAAGAGTCCGGAGGAATTGGTCTGGTGAGGAAAGGTTCATGAGAAGAAAGCATACAGGAATTTGGATTTCGTTTACGGAGGTGCTTATTCTGACGGCAGCCCTTGCCGGGTGCGGCAGCCAGCCGGCTGAGCCCGGCACAGCCGTCGGGGACGAATACAGTGCAGAGTCCGGAGAAGGGCCGGGAGAAGGAAATGGCGGTTCCCAGGCAGAGGAAGACGGGGAAAGCGGGGCGGAAGCGGGGGAGCGGCGTTATCACACGGGCAGTGCTGTATCGCGGGCTTATGTTGACCCCAATGAAAAGCCGCCGGAAAAGGAAGCCAAGGCAGCAGGCTTTACCTATGACCGGGACAGCCTGACCTATGAGCTGGTCTGGGCCGACGAATTTGAGTATGAGGGAGAGCCGGATCCGGAGAAATGGAGCTATGAGACGGGAGCCGGCGGCTGGGGGAACCATGAGCTGCAGAACTATACCGCTGGGGACAATGTGACGGTGGCGGACGGCCTGATGACCATTGAGCTTAGGAAGGAAGAGGACGGGCAGTATACCTCTACCAGGCTGGTGAGCCGGGGGAAGGGGGACTGGACCTATTGTAAGGTGGAAGCTTCCCTGAAGCTTCCCTCCGGCCTGGGGACATGGCCTGCTTTCTGGATGATGCCCACGGCTTCCGCATACGGCGGCTGGCCCAAGTCCGGGGAGATCGACATTATGGAGCATGTGGGCTTTGACCAGGACGTGATTGTGGAGACGGTACATACCGAGAAGTACCACGGAGGCCAGGGGAAGGGCAAGAGCTTTCCCACGGCGGGGGTCAGCGAGGATTTCCACACCTATGGAGTGGAATGGCTTCCCGACAAGATGATTTTCAGTATTGACGGGGAAGAGAAATTTGTCTATGATCCCTTCGATTACAGTCAGCGCCCTACCTGTGAGATATGGCCCTTTGACAAGGACTTTTTCCTGATTTTCAACCTTGCCTTCGGAGGGGACTGGGGGGGTGCGAGAGGGACGGATGACTCTTATTTTCCCGTGGAATATCAGGTGGACTATGTGCGGGTGTACCAGAGCCCGGAAATTCTGGAGCTGATATCTGAAAGGAATGGAGAAGATGAGCAATTACAAATTGGACGGTGACAAATTTATCATTGAGAATTATACGGAGGTTCCGGCTTTTTCCAGCTTCCTGCCCGGACTTTCCGGGGTGAAGGGGATTCCGGTGTGGTCCTTTTACACCAACAGGGGGCAGGGGATCAACAGCTTCGGCATCCATCATAAGGGGAATGCGATTATGGAATTCAATCCCGCCAACACGGCATATGAAGTTACGCCGGTGAAGGGGTTCCGTACTTTTATCAGGGTGGACGGGAAGTATTATGAGCCCTTCTGCGCCTATGATCCCAAGGCGCGGCGCAGGATGGAGATTGAAAAGAACGTGCTCACCATCTCCGAGGAAAGCCACGGCCTGAAGGTAACGGTGTGCTATATCATTCTGCCGGGGGAAAGCATCGGCGCCCTGGTGCGCAGGGTAACGGTGGAAAATACGGACGGCGGGGCTCATGATCTGGAGATCCTGGACGGGATGCCCCAGATCATCCCTTACGGGATCCAGAACGGGCAGTACAAGGAGATGTCCAATCTGTTCAAGAGCTGGGCGGACATCAAAAACATGGAAGCAAGAGCGCCTTTTTATACCATGCGGGCTTCCAGTGACGATTCCGCGGAGGTTTCGGAGATTCAGGGGGGATATTTCTACCTGGCTGTGCGGGACGGAGAGCTGCAGCCGGTGCTGTATGATAAAAATGTGATCTTCGGCTGGGACCATTCCATGGTAAATGCCGTGCCGTTTCTGGAAGAAGGGCTGTCAGGCGTACTGGCAAAGGAGCAGTGCTTTGCCAATAAGGTGCCCTGCGGCTTCATTCCTGTAAAGGCCGCTCTTGGGGCAGGGGAAGGCTGTGAATTTACGGCTTTTTCCGGTTTTGCCCCTTCCATAGAGCTGCTGAACGAGAAGGCAAAGGGATTTTGCGCGGAAGGGTATGTGGAAGGGAAAATAAAGGAGGCCAGGGAGCTGGTTGCTTTCTTTACCAGAGATGTGTGGACCAGGTCTGCCAATCCCCTGTTCGACCAGTATATGGAGCAGTGCTATCTGGATAATTTCCTCCGGGGGGGCATTCCCTTTGTCATGGGTAAAGGGGAGAATCCGGCTGTAGTGCATTTGTTCAGCCGCAAGCACGGGGATCCCGAGCGGGATTACAATTTCTTTTCCATTGCCGGGGAGTATTATTCCCAGGGGAACGGCAACTATCGGGACGTATGCCAGAACCGCAGGAACGATGTGTTTTTCAATCCGGCCATCGGGGATTTCAACGTGCGTCATTTTTACAGCCTGGTGCAGATGGACGGCTATAATCCTCTGGAGATCAGGCCCTGTACCTTTGTGATTCCGGAGGAAAACAGACAGGCGGCAGCAGAGCTGACTGCAGGGCATGTGGAGGATCCGGAGGGCAGGATTGCCGGGGTGCTGGGCGGACCGTTTACCCCCGGGCAGATTACCAATACCATTGCGGCCCACCGGATGAAGGTGACGGGTGATGAGGAAGAGCTGGTAAACGGGCTCATCGGACTGGGCAGGGAGCAGATCGAGGCCGGCTTCGGCGAGGGTTACTGGAGCGATCACTGGGACTATAATCTGGATCTGGTGGAAAATTATCTGCTGGTATATCCGGACCGGCGGGAGAGCCTGCTGTTTGGGGACGACAGCTATGGGTTTTACGACAGTGCGGGGGTGGTGCGGCCCAGAAGCGAAACCTATGTCATAAATAAAGGAAAGGTACGGCAGTACGGCTCCCTGTATCACTGCAAGGAGAAGGCGGCCCGCCCCGGCTTTGCGGAAAACGGCACCAACTGGTTAAAGGACAGACAGGGGAACAAGGTAACCACTACCCTGTTCGGCAAGATGATGACCCTGGCAGTGAATAAGTTTGCCCTGCTGGATTCCTTTGGTATGGGCATTGAGATGGAAGGCGGGAAGCCCGGCTGGAATGACGCCATGAACGGCCTTCCGGGGCTGTTCGGCAGCGGTATGCCGGAGACGCTGGAATTAAAGCGGCTGGTGGACTTCCTGCTGGAGGAGGTGGGGAAGCATTCCCCGGAGGAGGAGACGAAGCTGCCCGGTGAGCTGGCTGCCTTTATGCGGGACATATACGGGCTTCTGCAGTCAGGACTTTCCGATTTCGAGTATTGGGACAGGACGGCTTCCCGCAGGGAGGCTTTCCGGGAAGAGATCAGGTTTGAGGCGGAAGGCAGCTTCACGGCGCTTTCTTTCCGGGAGCTGGGAGAGATACTGGGTGCATTTTCGGAAAAGCTGGAGAAGGGAATTGCCAGGGCCTTTGCATACGGACAGGGAATCATGCCTACCTATTTTACCTTTGAGGCGGCGGAGTACGAGCCGATTCTGAACGAGGACGGCACGCCCAGGATCAGCCCTTACGGGCTGCCCGGCGCCCGGGTGAAAAGGTTTACGCTCACACAGCTTCCCTTTTTCCTGGAAGGCCCGGCGAGGATGCTTTCCGCCCGGGGCGGGATGGATCAAAAGACCGCGGGAGAAATGTGCGATAAGATCAGGGACACGGATCTATACGACAGGAAGCTGAAGATGTATAAGACCTCCGAATCTATCGAGGGGATTTCCATGGAGAATGGACGGGTCAGGGCCTTTACCCCCGGATGGCTGGAGCGGGAGAGCGTGTTCCTGCACATGGAATACAAGTACTTCCTGGGGATGCTGAAGGCCGGCCTGTATGACCGCTTCTACGAAGCGATTGGGGACGCGCTGATTCCTTACCAGAAGCCGGAGGTTTATGGGCGGAGTATTCTGGAGAATTCGTCTTTCCTGGCCTCCAGTGCCAACCCGGACCCTTCCGTCCACGGCCAGGGGTTTGTAGCCAGGCTGTCCGGTTCCACGGTGGAGATGCTTTCCATGTGGCTGGGGATGTTCCTGGGAGAGGGCGGCTTTACCTTTGAAGAGGGAAAGCTTGGATTCCGTCTGATGCCCAGGCTGTCCGGGAAAATGTTTGACGAAAGGCAGGAAGCAGCCTTTATGCTTCTGGGCAGCTGTAAGGTCACTTACCATAACGGGAGCGGAAAAAATACTTACGGCGGGGACGGGGTGAAGGTGTGCCGTATGGAGCTGACAGGGGAAGAGGGCCGCTTCACGGTGGAAGGCGGCATCCTGGACGAAGAACAGGCGTTAAAGCTTAGAGAGGGCAGAATCTCGGAGATCTATGCGGAACTTGCTTAAACAGCGAAAGGATTGAAAGCGATGAAGGGATATTCTTACACAGACGAATACGGGTCGTTTCATATGGAAAAGCCGGAATACAACAGCTATCTGTATTTCCCGCTGGCAGGGGAATCGGGCTTGAAAGCAAGCATAACACCCCTGCTGGGGGGAGACAGCAAGGTGGATCAGAATACCTTCCTGCTGGCGCCGGTAAGTGTGGAGGATCTGCATAATTCAAAGAGTACCCGCAATTTCTGGTGTGTTCTTGACGGCGGGAAACTCTGGTCCGCCACAGGTGCTTCCGCGGAAGCGGAAGCCCTTAAGGCCACGCCGGAGGAGGAAGCGTGCACCCTGGATGCCGGCATCATGTGGCATCAGGTGAAACGCAGATCGGTGAAATATGCCCTGAGCTCTGAAATTACTTCCTTTGTACCCCGGGATCCGGCGGCCTTTGAAATCATGTCCGTGACCGTAAAAAACCAGGGGAAGGAAACGGTGTCCTTTATTCCGGTGGCGGCGGTTCCCCTGTATGCCCGTTCCGGGGACAATATCCGGGATCACCGCCATGTCACTTCCCTGCTGCATCGGACCCGTGTCAATGAGTGGGGGGTGGAGGTAACGCCCACCCTGACCTTTGATGAACGGGGACACAGGAAGAATCATCTGACCTATTTTGTCTATGGAGCGGACGGGGAAGGCCGGGGCCCGGAGCGGTGCTGCCCCGGGACGGAGGATTTTATCGGGGAGGGAGGGAGCTTTGCCAGACCTTTGGGACTTTGTCCTCCCGAGGGCAGCCACTGGAAGCTTCCGGGCTGTGAGAGCGCAGGAGGAGAAGCCATGGGTGCCCTGGCCTTTCGGAAGCAGACTCTTGCACCGGGAGAAGAAGCCTCCTTCCGTATCTGCATGGGAATTACGGATGAAGACGGGGGGGAACGGCTTCGGGGACGGCTGATGGAGGAATACGGTTCCCGGGCCGGAGCGGAAGCCGCCCTGGAGGAATTGAAGAAATACTGGCGGGATAAGATTAATGTCCGGTTTGAGACCGGGAAGAAGGATCTGGACGGGTATCTGTACTGGGTGGCCTTCCAGCCCATTCTCCGCAGGATTTACGGCTGCTCCTTCCTGCCCTATCATGATTACGGCAAGGGCGGCAGGGGCTGGCGGGACCTCTGGCAGGATTGCCTGGCCCTGCTGCTCATGGAGCCGGAGGGCGTCCGGCAGATGCTGCTGGAAAACTACGGCGGCGTGCGTATGGACGGCACCAACGCCACCATCATCGGTGCCGGCAGGGGAGAATTTCTGGCAGACCGGAATCACATCGTCCGGGTCTGGATGGACCATGGGGTCTGGCCCCTTATGACCACTGCCTTTTACATTATGCAGACGGGAGACCTGGCGATTCTTAAAGAGCAGGTGTCCTATTTTAAGGACAGGCAGATCTGCCGGGGGGAGGACAGGGATGCCCTGTGGGAGCCGGAGCAGGGAACGCTGCAGCAAAGTCCCCTGGGAGTCGTGAACGGAACGGTGCTGGAGCATATTTTACTGCAGAATATTACGGCCTTTTATGATGTGGGGGAGCATAACCAGATCAGGCTGCGGGGAGCGGACTGGAATGACGCTTATGATATGGCTGCGGAGAACGGGGAGAGCGTGACCTTTACCGCAGCCTACGGAGGCAATCTGGAGCAGCTTGCGGAGCTGGTGGAGCGGTATGCCGCCACGGTGTCGGATACCATGGAGTTTCAGCAGGAGATTCTGTGCCTGCTTCAGGATCGGAGCGACATTTATGATTCCGTGGCGCAAAAGCAGGCATTTATCAGGGAATATTATGCTTCCTGCAGACACCGGCTGACGGGAGAGCGGCGGCAGGTCTCCTTAAAGCAGGCGGCCGGGACGCTGCACGGCATGGCAGACTGGATAAAAGAGCATATCCGGAGCCAGGAGTGGCTGGAGACTCCCGAGGGCGGCTTTTACAACGGCTATTATGACAATCACAAAAACCGGCTGGAGGGAAGCTTCCCGGGGGGAACCCGCATGACCCTGACCAGCCAGGTATTCCCGATTATGTCCGGCACGGCCGACAGGGAGCAGGTGGAGCAGATCACCCGGGCGGCTGACAGGCTGTTGTACGATCCGCAGATCGGAGGCTATAGGCTGAACACGGATTTCGGCGAGGTCAAGGATGACATGGGGCGGGCTTTCGGGTTTGCTTACGGACAGAAAGAGAATGGGGCGGTCTTTTCCCATATGGCGGTGATGTATGCCAATGCGCTGTTGAAGCGGGGCTTTGTGCAGGAAGGCTATAAGGCGCTGGATGCCCTGTACAGGCAGGCGGCGGATTTTGAGCATAGCCGGATTTATCCGGGGCTGCCCGAGTATTTCAGCGGCAGGGGAAGAGGAATGTATCCCTATCTCACAGGTGCCGCAAGCTGGCTGCTGATGACGATGGTAACGGAGGTCTGCGGGGTCAGGGGAGTCTACGGGGATCTGTGCCTGCAGCCAAAGCTGGTGAGAGGGCTTCTGGATGAAAACCGCCGTCTGGGCCTGCGGATGAAATTTGCCGGGGTGTCCTTACAGATCTGCTTTCAGGGCGAACAGGAGCAGGAGGTTTATACGGAGGTAAAGGCCGTGACCCTGGACGGTGTGCCTGTAGAGGGAACGGTGATCCCCGGGAAGGTGCTCCGGACGGTGACGGGGGAGCGGGAGATTGTGGTAAAATTGTGAGAAGAATGAAGATTTTCTAAGTCATTCCTCGAAGAATCGCCGCGCTTTGGTTTCACGGATTGTTTGTGAATGACAAGATAAGAGAGGATATTATGATGTTTGACAGAATGGATGAGTATCACCTGGTCTGGGCGGATGAGTTTGACCGGGACGGTAAGCCGGATCCGGATAAATGGAATTATGACGTAGGGGATAAGTGGTTCAATGACGAGGCACAGGCGTACACGGATCATGAGAAAAATGCTTATGTGCAGGACGGAAAGCTGATCCTGCGGGCCATAAAGGAAAAGCACGGGATTGCGGAGTATACCTCCGCCAGACTGACCACCTGGGAGAGGCAGTCCTGGCAGTACGGATATTTTGAAATCCGGGCAAAGCTCCCGGACGGTGCGGGGGCCTGGCCTGCCTTCTGGTTTATGCCGGATTCCGGCAGGAAGGGAGTACGCTGGCCTCTCTGCGGGGAGATCGATATGATGGAGCATACCCATGTGCATAAGGGGGACCTGGTGTACAGCCTGCACTCCCTGAATCACAATCATACCCGGAATGACGTGAAGCAATACAGTACCAGTGTACACAGGGAGGGGCTGTTTGAAGAATTCCATGTGTACGGGCTGGAATGGACGCCGGAATATGTGGAGTACTTTTTCGACGGGGAAAGTGTGTGCAAATACTGTAAAACCGACGACAGGGAGGACCAGACAGAAAAGTCCTGGCCCTATGACCAGCCTTTTTACATGATATTGAACATTGCGGTGGGAGGATTTATGGGCGGGCCGGTTCGCGAGGAGGATCTGCCTTATACCATGGAGATTGATTATGTGCGGGCTTATCAGAAATAGACGGAGGGTATCTGGATGAAGGACATTAAAATAGTGGTTACGGACAAAGGAAAAGGACAATACTGGGAAGAACAGTCTGCGCAGGCAGTGTCCCGGGGGGATTTTACCCATCTGATAAAGATTTACCCCGAGCTGCAGGAGCAGACTATGGAAGGTTTCGGAGGAGAGTTTACCGAGGCGGCCGCAGTGTGCTTTGACAGTCTTTCCCAGGCGGCAAAGCAGGAATTTCTGGAGGGCTGTTTCGGCGAGGGGGGCCTGAAGTATAATCTGGGCCGGCTTCATATGAACAGCTGCGACTTTGCCCTGGGAAACTATGCTTATGTGGCAGAAGGGGATGAAGATCTGCGCACCTTTGACATTGCCCATGACAGGGAGAAAATCATTCCGCTGGTAAAGGAAGCTATGGCCTGCCATGGGAGGGAGGAGCTGTCGCTGCTGATTTCCCCCTGGTCGCCGCCTGCCTATATGAAGACCAACGGGGAGATGAACCACGGCGGAAAGCTGAGGGAAGAATATTACGGGCGCTGGGCGGAGTATTATGTGAAATTTTTAGAGGAGGTCCGGAAGGAAGGGCTGAACGTCCGGTATCTTACCGTCCAGAACGAACCGGAGGCGGTGCAGACCTGGGACTCCTGTATTTATACGGCACAGGAGGAGGGAAGCTTTGCGGTGGAATATCTGCTTCCTGCCCTGAAGAAGGCAGGCCTGGAAGATATTGAGGTGTTTATCTGGGACCACAATAAGGAAAGCATGTATGACCGGGCAAAGGGAAGCTTTGAAATACCGGGCTGCAGAGAAGGGGTCAGCGGTGTTGCCATGCACTGGTATACCGGGGATCATTTTGACGGGATCCGGGCGGTGAAGAAGGCTTTTCCGGAGAAAAAGGTCTTTTTCACGGAAGGGTGCGTGGAATATTCCCGCTTTGCGGACTCCGGGGAAGTCCAGAAGGCGGAAATGTATGCTCATGATATGCTGGGTAATTTCAAGGCGGGAGTGGGAGCGTTCTTTGACTGGAACCTCCTGCTGAGCGCGGAGGGCGGACCCAACCATGTGGGCAACTTCTGTGCCGCTCCCATGATGTGCGACGGGAAGGGCGGCATGGAAAAGAGACTGTCCTATTATTACATCGGCCATTTCAGCAGATATATCCGCCGGGGGGCAAGGCAGGTCATGAATACCTGCTATTCGGATGCCCTGGAGACCGTGTCCTTTGTCAATCCGGACGGAAGCCGGGTGGTGGTGATCTTAAACAGAAGTGAAAAGGATATGCCGGTATCCCTGTGGGAGGCCGGACAGGGAACGGCTTTTTCGGTGGAGGCCCACAGCATCAGGACCATCGTATATCAGTGAGAAGCGGACCGGGAATGGAGCAGGACAATATAAATAAGCTGGTCTTATATATGACATAAGATATATTGATTTTACTTATGCGGCGGATTATGCTATGCTGTATAAGGAAACGGCGGGCGGAAGAGATCGTTTTCCGCCCCCTTTGTATATGCAGACCGGTGCAGATGGGGTCTGTGGTGCAGAGCCGTCTTGACGGGCAGGCGGCAGAATGGAGGCATAAATATGGTTAAGGCAATTGTAGGCGCCAATTGGGGCGACGAAGGCAAGGGCAAGATCACGGACATGATGGCACAGGAGGCGGACATTGTGGTGCGCTTCCAGGGAGGGGCAAACGCCGGGCATACCATTGTAAACGGCTATGGGAAATTTGCGCTGCATACTCTTCCTTCCGGGGTATTCTACGGTCATACCACCAGTGTGATCGGAAACGGGGTGGCTCTGAATATTCCCCTGTTGTTCCGGGAGCTGCAGTCCATCGTCGACAGGGGCGTGCCCACGCCGAAGCTTCTCATATCCGACAGGGCCCAGATCGTGATGCCTTATCATATTTTGCTGGACCAATACGAGGAAGAGCGGCTGGGCGGCAAGTCCTTTGGCTCCACGAAGTCCGGCATTGCGCCCTTTTATTCCGATAAATATGCAAAGATCGGCTTTCAGGTCAGCGAGCTTTTTGACGAAGAGCTGCTGCAGGAGAAGGTGCAGCGGGTGAGTGAGATGAAGAATGTGCTGTTTGAGCATCTGTACCATAAGCCGCCCATGGATCCCCGGGAGCTCCTGAATACGCTGCATGAATACAGGGATATGGCGGCTCCCTATGTGGGAGATGTGTCCCGATTTTTGGACAGGGCATTAAAAGAAGGCAAGACCGTACTGCTGGAGGGGCAGCTGGGAACTTTAAAGGATCCGGATCACGGCATCTATCCCATGGTAACCTCTTCGTCCACCCTTGCGGCATACGGGGCGGTGGGGGCAGGGCTTCCTCCCTATGAGATCCGGCAGATTGTCACGGTCTGCAAGGCTTATTCTTCGGCGGTGGGAGCCGGGGCCTTTGTGTCGGAGCTTTTCGGTGACGAGGCGGAGGAACTGCGCCGCAGAGGCGGTGACGGCGGGGAATACGGGGCTACTACGGGTCGTCCCAGACGGGTGGGCTGGTTTGACTGTGTGGCGTCCCGGTACGGATGCCGCCTGCAGGGGGCGACGGACGTAGCATTCACGGTGCTGGACGTTCTGGGATACCTGGATGAGATTCCCGTGTGCGTGGGCTATGAGATCGACGGAGAGGTCACCACGGAGTTCCCCGTGACAGCACGGCTGGAGAAGGCAAAGCCGGTGCTGGAGAGGCTGCCCGGCTGGAAATGTGACATCCGGGGCATCAGAAAGTATGAGGAGCTGCCGGAGAACTGCAGAAGGTATATTGAGTTTATCGAGAAACGGATCGGCTATCCCATTACCATGGTGAGCAACGGACCCGGCAGGGACGATATTATTTACAGAAAGAGCCCTCTGTCATGATCGATAATCTGGAATATATCAAGGTATTTTATTATACGGCAAAGAGCGGCAGCGTCACCGGGGCTGCCGCTCTGCTTTCTATTTCCCAGCCTGCCGTGAGCCAGTCATTGAAGCAGCTGGAAAAGAGCCTGGGAGTGCCCCTGTTTTCCAGGGCCTCCAGGGGTATCAGGCTTACCCCGGAGGGGCAGACGCTGTACACCTATGTGGAAAGAGGCTATGAGCAGATGGAGCTTGGCGTGGAAAAGGTACGGCAGATGCGGAACCTGGAGCTGGGAGAGGTACGGATCGGGGCCAGTGACATGACACTGCAGTTTTATCTGCTGCCCTTTCTTGAGAAATACCATGAAATGTATCCTGACATTAAGGTCTTTGTCACCAACGGCCCCACGCCGGAGACCCTGAAGGCTCTGGCAGAGGGCAGAATTGACTTCGGGGTGGTCAGCACTCCCTTTGAAGCATCGGAAGGGGTGAAGGCCATACCGGTTAAGGAGATCGAGGATGTGTTTGTGGCGGGCAGGCGTTTCCTGCCCTATAAGAACAGGATGCTGGACTTTAAGGAGCTGGAGAAGCTGCCCATGATTTTCCTGGAAAACAATACCAGCAGCAGAAGCTATATGGATGGGTTCCTGCGGGAGAACGGGGTAGTGCTGCAGCCGGAGTTCGAGCTGGCAACCAGTGATATGATCGTGCAGTTTGCTTTAAGAAGCCTGGGGGTGGGATGCGTGGTCAGGGAGTTTGCAAGGGAGGCCCTGGAGGCCGGCCTGCTCTTTGAGCTTCGGTTTAATAAGCTGATTCCCGGGAGAAGCTTCTGTGTAGTGCAGGGAGCAGGGGCGTCCGTGCCTGTGGCCGCGGCCAGGCTGCTGGAGCTCATGCCGGGAACAGGGTGAAAAGAATGGTTTAGCGATTTTTGCGCTTTGGTTTCATGGATTGTTTGTGCCGCCATCAGCGGCACTGCCGGCTGCGCCGGCATGTCTGGAAGTATGAAAGGAAATTTTACACTGGGGAAACGAGTATGGAAATGAGAGGTAAGTACAGAATATGACGGATCAGGATAAAAAATTAATGGCGCCGCCGCTTCCCGAGCTGCCGATTATCAGGAAGGAGCTGAAGGGGAAGATTCAGGAATATACCATGCCCTATCGGGAGCTGATGGCTTACTATAAGTGTTCCATTATGGAGGTGGAAACAAAGTTCAAGGTACTGAGCGAAGAGCTTTCGCTGGAATATGACCGCAATCCCATCGAAACCATAAAGACAAGGCTGAAATCCGTGGACAGCATAACGGACAAGCTTCTGAACAGAAATCTTACCTTGACGGTGGAAAATATAGAAAACCATATTTTTGACGTGGCGGGGATTCGGGTGATCTGTGGATTCCCTTCGGATATATACACAATTTCAGAGGCTTTCTTAAACCAGGACGATATTACCCTGATTGAGCGCAAGGATTATATTCGCAATCCGAAGCCCAACGGATACCGGAGCCTGCATTTGATTGTGGAAACGCCTATCTTTCTGCATGACGAAAAGAGGCTGATGAAGGTGGAAGTGCAGTTCCGCACCATTTCCATGGACTGGTGGGCAAGCCTGGAGCATAAGATCCGCTATAAAAAGGATGTGGAGGTGCCCGAGGAGATTGCGAGAGAGCTGTTTCAGTGTGCGGAAGTGGCGGCAGCGCTGGATAAAAGGATGGAACAGATACAGAAAACCGTTGCAGGGAGGACACCGGCGCCTCCTTCCCGTGAAGGGGACGCTTCCGGGGATATTTGAAGCCGGCGCCGTGTACTGCTCACCGCGCCGGCCTCCCGATCTCCTTCAGCATAAAGGCGGCAAATTCTTCTGCCTGGCTTTTCTCAAATGCCATGGGGATGCCCGTCTGATATTCCTGCAGGGCACTGCGGATCAGACCGGCCCAGACCCGGGGAAGCCTGTCCAGCGCCCATTCGCCGCCCTCCTGCTTGGACAGGATCAGGCCTTCTTCCTGATAGGCCAGCACTCTGCATAAATTCAGGGTAAGGTACATGGGACTGTGGGAAATCTCTGTCTCCGCGTCCTGGACGTCATTTTGGATGCTGTCCAGGTAAAAGGCCCTGCTTACCGGTGCAAACACTTCCCTGACCGGCTTCCCGTACAGGACCTTCCCGCGATGGTAAGTGATGGTAAAGTGAGCTGCCAGATCCTTGTCCGTGCCCCTCATCTTTGCCACGTAATCCTCCGGGTCCGACTGATACCAGCTTAAATGAGCCGGGGAAAAGTGAAGCTCAAAGGGGGTGGGGTAAACGAAGGGGCGGCACACGCTCTCTTTGACAAGGCTGAGTTCGAGACCCTTTGCGGGAGCCTGTTTGTTCATTTCCACCACCATATCCATGTACCGGCGCCTGGTTTCGTCGGAGATGTCCTCCCCGATGACCACGAGCAGGTCGATGTCGCTTTTTTCGGCGTTGAAGCATCCCATCACGGCGGAACCGTGCAGATATATGCCTGTCAGGGCAGACCCGAGAATGTGCCTGCTTTGTGTTACGAAGAGATCCAGTAAATGACGATAATCTTCCATGTAACATGTCTCCTTTAAGGCTGTTCTTCCTTTATGTCTTCCTCCTCCCCGGTGCCGCCCAGGTCAAAGTCCGCAAAAGTGTGTTTCCGGGTCAGCTTGCCGTACATCCAGGTATAAACCCAGATCAGGATGGGGATGGCGACGGTGGCGTAAAGGCAGATCCAGAACAGGCGCCCCGAGGCGGATCTGTCAACTATGGCGACAATAAGGGTCACCAGATACAGGAGTACCAGCAGGATAACGCCGATCATGGCTACCACCCTCCTGGAGGTCATCTTTGTTCCGGCCTTTGCATCCCGGGGATCTGTTTCAGATTTTTTCTCGTTTTTTTCCATATAATACTTTCCTCCGCATTCATTTTACGATAAACTATACGGAAAAGTCAATGCAGGTTTAGCGGAAAGGAACGATGGAAAATGAGAGCAAAAGCGGTTTCGGTGATGCTGCTGCTGTTTCTGGCTTTGGCGGTATGCGCCTGTTCTTTGCGGGGGACAGACAGTCCGGGGGGAGGGGAAAACCCTGCGGAGGGATCGGATGCCGTAAGCGGGCCGTTTGCGGCAGGAGGTGCCGCCGGGGAGGAGAGTGCCCCGGGAGACGGTGTGATACGGGAGTCCCTGGGGCATGGTACCGATGCCGGGGATCCGGAGGAACAGGAGCGGCTTGAGCTGTCCAGGAAAGGAATCTACAGCATCAGCGGGTTTCAAAGCGGAGCGGACGGGCAGCCGGCGTCCGTGGAGGCGACGATAGCCATTGAAGACATTGTGCGGGGGGAAGAGGCGGCCCTGTGGCTTGCGGAAAATGCCTTGGAGGTTCCTCTGCCGGAGGAAGGGGAAGAATATATTGTAATCGGCCTGGAATTCACTTATGTGGAGGGGGATGCGGAGATCTTGTCCCTTATGGAGAACAATGCGAGCATGGCGGAGTACCGGCTGGCCTTTTACCTGAAAAATCTTGACAGCAATTCCGAAAATATAACGGACTGTCTGAATGACAGCATTCACAACCTTGAGGTCGGGAAGGGTGAGAGCGTGAAGGGAAGGGTGGCGTTTATCCATAATACAGGTGAGGAGGGCGAGCTGACCTTTCTGGGATTCAATGACGTGGTAAGACTGTATCTTCCGAAGTTCTGAGGGCTGCCACTGGGGAGGGCAGGCCAAACCAGGTTATTGTACCGGGAGAAAGCACAAAAATCCCGGGCCTGCACCAAACGCGAAGCCCGGAATCATTGAGGGGCCCTGCGGCCCCTCGTTTAAAAGGGGAGGATAAGGCAAAGAAAATTTATGTGGATTTATCACGGGTTATGCCGGTGATAAACGTATGCTTTTTATGAGGGTATGGTTTAACAGCAGTTATCCTGAGTTATCTATACCTGTGTCAAAAGTTGTGTCATAAAATTGGAATCGTTTTGGCGGGAATCCTGCTGCCTGTAGCAGACTGACGAAAGTCGGTCTGCTTATTTTAATGCCTGAATTCAGGCAGTGTGGCTGGATGGAAGGGAAATTTGCAGTGAAAAAAATAAGGAAATCTACAATGTGAAATTTCAATGAGAGATAGCTTATAGTAGACAGAGAAAGGGGTGGTTGTATGGAGGCAGACAAATATACCGATTACAGTGATTTGTCTGGTATCTATCAGGAGATTGCCAGAGAGTTAGGTCGTGACGGTGCAATTACAATACACCAGCTTTTCCATGGACAGCAAATTTCTTTTCCCAAGAGACTTTATGCAAGGGAATATGTCCTGGAGCAGGTAAATAACAGGGAAGAGGAAAAAAGTATCGGGGAGGTGGCGCAGCAATATGGTTATACCGAGAGGCGGATAAGGCAGCTTATTCAGTTCAGTACGGGTAAAAATAGTTGATTACAGAGGGCTGTAATGCACATAAAGTGCGGAAAACAACAGGGAGATGAGCAAATGACAAAAATGAAGGATGAGAAAAATGTAAAGCGTAAAAAATTAACACCATATGATGTAGTGACAAATTTGGCAAGTCTGTTCATTGTGGGTACTCTTTTCAGTTTGGTAATGAATATTGTAAACATGGTTTCCGAAGGAGTCAGCTTTGGTAAAATTGTGATGGCAATATCTTCACTCCTTTTCATACTCAGTGCAATTACCGGCCTGAATGTCGGGAAAGATCATGAGAAACTGAAAGAGTGTTTCTTATTCTTATTAATCAGCGGGGTTGCATATGTAATTTCTCTTGTCCTTATGGGGATAGAAGATACAGATTTTGAGGAAATGCTTTCAGGTATTATAAGCTCGATATTTGTATTTCTATTTTGGGGCGTTATATTGGCGAGGGCCTGCATATATAAGCGGAAAGGCGGTTCCGGCGAAGAAGATGCGGAGAAGGAAGCGTAAATCGGTTTATGTACTACACCAGTGAGCAGAGACGTACAGACAAAGAAAAATCAAAGGAGGAAACAAAAGTGGACGTTTTACTTGGAATTGCGGTGTTGGCATATATTCCGGCCGCATGGTGGGCAGCAAATAGAGTATGGTATTCAAAGCGTACTTATTTCGTGACAGATTCGGCTGCCTTTTATGGGAAAAAATTTGCAACGGTATTTTGTCTTGGGTGGATATTTATCCCTATTGCAATTATTCAAAAAGTAATAAGCAGTAAAAAATGAAAAGGAGGCGCCCTTGCTGAAAGGGTGCTTCTTTTTATAGTGGGAGGTGAAAGCAGTGAAAAAAGAAGTAGTGAAAGTGGTTGCAAAAATGGCATTGGCAGCAGTCATGGCCATGTTACAGGCCATAGATAAATGGGTGGCAAAGAGATAAAGCCGGTAAAAAGGGAAGATTTTTGTTGTCTTCTCTTTTTTATATAAATTTACTGTGGTATTATCAAAACAGCGGAAGCAGTTTACCATATATTCAGGGTATCAATAGGGGGAAAGATGTTTATAGAAAATTTTGAGGAATATTTGAATCATTATAAAATAACAAAGGCGGATGAAGAATATGAGTGTGATAAGGGGAATGTGTTTTTTTATACAAATAAATACAAATCAGGAGCAGTATTATCAAGAGCGTATTTTGATGTACTTGATGCTTGGGTTGATAAGGCAGATGACAACGGGAAATTACTTACAGTTACAGCAAAGGTAAAATGGAAGGGCATTAAGAAAAAAGACAGTGCAAAAGATTATTCTATCATATTATTTCGCGGAAACAGGATAGAATGGGACGATATAAAAAATGATTTAGAGAATTTTGGAGAGCCACAGGAGAAATTTTATCGGCTCTGTTCGGATTATCTTAAGCGTATTTGTACCGATTGTTGGCAGCGATATAAAGAGCAGCCGTACATTGGATGGTTTAGAGACGGAGAGGATGATTTTAAAACATTCTTAGGAGTTAATGAGTATGGGGACGCTTTAAATGGCAGGTATCCATGCTTATTTAATGACGATATTGAGTGGTATAAAGGTAAGCAAGATTGGCAGGAATGTGATTTTCAGGAGTTATTCGATTGGCTGTTGGGAGACTATAATTTGTTAGGTATTTTTGTTTATACCCTGCACGCATTGTTATTCTACTATAGCGGCGGTATGAAAAATGCAATGGAGAGTGAAGAGGTTTTTGCAATCTGCATTCACGGCAGAGACATGAAGAAAGTAAAGATAATTGCTAATCTGTTGAGCAATCTATTTGAATACAGCAACGACAAAATGAATCTTTTGAAGAGGGGCAGTTATTTTTCCTGTTCATCCTTAGAAAAACAGAAAGCTGTATTTTACAGAATAGAAAGCGTTCCGCTGATTGTATGCAATAAATCAGAGAAATTGACAAGAAGTTCCAGTATCATCACTACTATGAGGAATCAGCGGTTGAAAGGGAGTATAGCATATTTTCCTGTGTTTTTGAGTCAAAATGCCATAAACGCAGATGAAATTCTGGACTTTTGTGTAGATGGTATTTCGGTAGGGAGTGATTACAGGGAGTGGAAAGCTAAGATAAATTATCTCTTGATTCAGTTTGTTATATTCTTAAAGAATGCCGAAGATGATTTTGAGAAAACACTGAATGCGCAAAGGAATATTTTAGACGATTTGTATATCATGGAAGAAAAAAGGTTGAAATCGGAAAAAGACTATATGTCCTGTGAGGCATACAGCAAGCGGCTTCTGTTTGTTGCCTGTGGTGTCTTTACAAAATTCTTAGAGGAACAGATGCAGTATTCAAGTATTGCGCGTCATTTTCATGCAATCACAAGCGAGTTCTTTTGGAATGGTGCAGTGTCCGAGAAAACATTTGGAAATGCGGAAAAAGAAGATTGCATCAAACCTTTTGCCACATTTATAAACAATATCCTGCAAAGAGGGGAGCAGGAGAGGGAGTTTTGTTGTGTCAGGCAGATTGACAAAAACAGTGGTGAATCCTTTATTTATATTGACTATAATGAATTTGACACACACTATAAAGGTTACTGTAAGGCTAATCACATAGATTACTTTGATATAAAGGTTATTTCAAAGCGCCTGAAAGAGAAAAAAATATTGAAATTGCGGTCTAATGGTGCGCAGTATTATATACAAAGAGTACTTACATTTCAGGGCAGAAAAAATACAAGGAATGTGATAGCCATAAAGGAAGACTTATTTATGCAGTGCGTGAACGACGGCTGAGTATCCTGGAGGTCTTTGTTTCGGCAACTGTGCGGATTTTAATGTAGTCTTTATGTTGTTGATGATATTTCTTTCCTGTAATGTAATTCACGCTATTTACAACAAAATGGATATGCGGGTTGTCGGTGTCTTCATGCAGAGCAAAGACCACCTGATGGTTTGCCTTGCCGTAATAATTGGCAACAGAGTATCCTATTTTTATATAATCTTTAGAATTCAACCATTGAGCTTCTTCTGTGGTAAAGGACAGGAGAAAATGCAAAACCCGATTCTTTTTTTGATTTCTGTGATAAACCTGAGTTTGCTTAAATTGCCGTACAATTTCCTTTTCTTCTATGGGATAGACAGCAACGGCACCAATTTTTCTGTTGGGAGTTTTATCGGCTGACATGACGTAATATATTAAGTTTCTCATGGCATTTAAGCTATTGTACTTTTTATTGATGAATTTAATCACGGGCATATTCATTAACTACCTTTCGTATTTTGTTGGCAAATTTCTTGGCGGAAATCTGCTGATTATCATATTGGTTTATGAGAGTATAAATTCTTAAAATTACTTTATTCTGTTTGGTATCACTAACGGATGAGTTTAAGCAGGTATTTATGATGTAATGGCTCAGATTCATATTTTCTTTGTCTGATAGTTCTTTCAGTTCCTGTTTTTCCTGTTCTGTACATCTTACTGAAATAGTACAGGACTTGTTTTCTGATGTTTTCAATATTATCTATTCCTTTCCTGAATATTGATTAGTTGTTAAATTGTTAATTGTTATTTATATCTGTATCTATGAAAATATGATGTATATACAGGGATTTATATATCTTGTATTTTATATAACAAGGTTAGCATTTTGTAATACACAAAATATTCCCGTAGGAATTAGCTTAGTGTTAAGGCGTTATTAATTTTTTATTTTTGACAGAACGGTGAGCTAATCAAAAAACAGGAGGCTGTTATCAATGAAATTTAAATGTATTACAAATTGCTTATATCAGCAATATATGAGATTTTGCTTATGTATTATTTTGGCAGAAAGAAGGCGGCAGATATGAAGGGATTGAAAACAAAACCTGTTCCCTTAAATGAAAAACGCTGTCTTACAGTAGAGGAATTTCAAGCCTATATGGGAGTAGGAAGAAATAATGCCTTGAAGATAATCAAAGTTTCGGGATGTGGGAAAAAGGTCGGCAGAAGGATTCTTGTAGACAGAGTAGCTTTTGATATGTGGATGGATGATGTGTCAGAAGAAATATTGTAGGAAGGAGATACGGAAAATGGCAGCAGACAAAAACGGGCGTGCATTGCCCAGAGGAATTACCCTGCGGAAAGACGGAAGATATATGGGACGCTTTACCTATCAGGGAGAAGGCTATACCGTGTATGGAAAATCTGCCAAGGAGGTAAAGCAGAAATTATGTGATTTACAATATGAGGTAGAACACGGGGTTTATGAAAAAGAGACGGAGATAACGGTCAGGCGGTGGTTTGAAACGTGGATTCATGAATACAAAGAAAACACCGTAAAGCGCGGGACGATCAGGGCATACCAAAATTCTTACAGTAATTATATTGATGATGTGTTAGGTAAGAAAAAGCTGAAAGATATTCGTCCCGAACACATTCAGAAGGTGTATAATGACATGAGGCGGGACGGTTATCATACGAATACTATTGAAATTGTGTCAATCGTGCTTGGGGGTATGTATAAGCAGGCGTATAAAAATGGGCTTATCAAAAAGAATCCGGTTCCGCTTGCCAGTCTTCCCAAGTCAAGCCAGACTAAGGAAAGACGTGTATTGACTGCGGACGAGCAAAATTTATTTATGAAATATGCTCAAAAGAGCAAGTATTGCGTTATATTTGAATTTGCTTTGAGTACAGGAATGAGGGGTGGGGAAATCCGTGGATTGACATGGGATAATGTAAATTTTCAGAAAAAGCTGATTCATGTGCGCCAGACCTTGGTGAGAGAGACGGGAGCATACGGGCTTGATACGCCGAAGACACAGAGCAGTCAAAGAGACATTCCCATGCTGGATAATGTTTATGCGCTGCTTAAAGGGCAAAAGAAGCAGCAAAGCGAGGCAAGGATATTTGCGGGCAGTGCATGGGAACCGGCAGCAGGGCTTGAAAATTTGGTTTTTACAACGAATACAGGAGCGCCGGTTGATAAGGAATATCTGAAAAACAGCATGGATGGTATTGTAAAGCGTATCAATGATGCGGGAATTTCCTTTGAACGTATCACAATGCACACATTCCGACATTCCTTTGCCACACGCTGTATTGAGATGGGAATGTCGCCACAGACATTGAAAACAATTCTGGGACACAGCAAGCTGTCTATGACAATGGATTTATATGCTCATGTGCTGCCGGACACAAAAGCAGAAGAAATGCAGAAAATTGCCTGTTTGTTTTAAAAGGTTGTGTCAAAAGTTGTGTCAAATCATAAAAGGCAGGGGCTAAAACGCAAAAAAACCCCGAACCTAAGCCATTTCTTAAGTCCGGGATTCTTAAAGGGGAGGATTAAGTATTATCCTTATCTTTGGTGGAAAATTCTTATCAAAGGAGAGGGTTCCTTGACATTAAGCAGTATAACCATAAAAGGGGGAGATATACATCCTTTTTATGAAAAATTTTTTATTGTTTTTATCAGGAATCTGGTATATACTTAAGGACATGATATTTCTGATCTTGAAATAAGGAAAAGGCGGTGCATTTCTATGGCATTATTGGATGAATGGAAAAAGGTAGCTTATGATGAGTCTGTGGGACAGGCTCAGCTTCAGAAAATGTGGGGTGTTTACTTTCAGACGGAGAAGGAGATTTACAGCCAGCTTCTGAAGAACCCGGACGAGGTGGTGCGGGGAACCGTCAGAGAACTGGCGGACAAATATAATGTGCCCCTGCTGACCATGACGGGCTTTCTGGACGGGATCAATGACAGCCTTGTGGAGAAGAATCCCATTGAGGAAATGGAGGAGGATACGGAGGTCAATCTGGGCTTCGACAAGGCGCTGCTGTACAAGAATATGGTGGCAGCGGAAGCGGACTGGCTGTATAATCTGGAGGAGTGGAATGCTATTTTCGACGAGGAGACCAGAAAGGCACTCTATAAGGAGCAGAAATCCTCTACGACCATAGTGAAGGGCGCAAAAATATATCCCAATGATCCCTGTCCCTGCGGGAGCGGCAAAAAGTATAAAAAGTGCTGCGGAAGGAAATAGAAGGAATCGGAGACAAGGACTCTTTTGGCAAAAAGGGGTCCTGTTTTGTTTTGAAATGACAGGGAGGGTAGCATGAAAAAGATTGCCAGGGAATTAAAGTGGGACGCGCTGCTGACAGGGATTCTGTATATTATTCTGGGAATCATGTCTCTGGCGCTGCCGGAAACAATGGAGAGGATTTTGGGCTATATGATCGGTGTGGTGCTGATTATAGCCGGAGCGGTGTCCATGATAAGTTATCTGCTCAGGGATGCCCACCAGAATTATTATCACAATGATTTCCTGCACGGCCTGATCGGGATTGCGGCAGGGATTCTGATATTGGTAAAGATGGAGGTAGTGATCGGGCTTATCTCCTTTCTGCTGGGGGTAATGGTATTGGTCAGCGGCTGCAGCAAGCTGCAGGATGTTATTGACATGAAGCGGTTAAACTGCGGTAACTGGGTTGTGATGCTGGTGCTGGCGGCGGTGAATGTGGCGTTCGGGGTTCTGCTGATCTGCAATCCCTTTTCCTGGACGATATTGTTGTTCAGGCTTCTGGGGGCAGGGCTGATCTTCAGCGGCGTGATTGACTGTATTGCCACCGTTTATTTCGCGGGCCGCATCAGGGAGTATCTGGACAGTATTCTGGCCGTAGACAGTACCTGTGTGGAAGTGACGACGGCAGGAACGGAGGCATCCGGAAAGAAGGAATGTGAGGATGCTAAGTCCCGGGAAAAGGGGCGTCAGGATACCATGTCCCAGGAAAGGAAGGGTGAGGACGCAAAGCCCCGGGAGCGGGGGCGTGAGGATACGGAGTCCCGGGAAAAGGGGCGTCAGGATATAAAGTCTCAGGAAAAGAAACAGCAGGATTCGGGGCAGGCGAAGGCGGATGGCGAAAACACCGTTCAGAGGGAGCTTTGACAATCCGGGAAAAAGGCTATATAATGTGCAATAAGCAAAAAGGGGGTATTAGAGCATGAAGAAACTGGAAGAGTATGTGGTAAGTATACCGGATTTTCCGGAGAAGGGAATTATATTCCGGGATGTGACCAGCGTACTGCAGGATGCGGACGGGCTGCAGCTGGCCATTGATACCATGCAGGAGAAGATAGAGGGGATAGACTTTGACGTTGTGGCAGGGCCGGAATCCAGAGGATTCATATTCGGCACGCCTCTTGCCTATAATAACAAAAAACCCTTTGTGCTGATTCGGAAAGCCGGTAAGCTGCCCCGGGAGACAGTGTCTGTCTCCTATGACCTGGAGTACGGGAAGGCTGAGATTGAAATGCACAGAGACAGCATCCGGCCGGGACAGAAGGTATTGATCGTGGACGACCTGATTGCCACCGGCGGAACCACGGAAGCGATGATTAAGCTGATCGAAGGACTCGGCGGGGAAGTGGTGGGAATTGTGGTACTGATTGAGCTGGCAGGGCTGAAGGGCAGGGAAAAATTAAAGAACTACCGCCTGGAATCCGCTATCTGCTATCCGGGGAACTGAGGAAGCGCTGATGAAATCATTGCTTCCTTAAGAGCCTCCGGCGGATGCGCACGGATTTGCAGGAGATTTTGCTGCTTCGCAACGCAGAATCCAAAAGCCAGCAAGTTGGCTTGCGGGAAACGCTTTCATCAGCGTTTCCCTAATGGGAAGAACGCAAGCGGGCAAGCTCGCTTTGGACGGCGTTCTTTGCTGATTGTTTGTGCCGGGGAAGCCGGCACTGCCGCCGTTGGCGGCATGATGGGAAATCCAAGCGCGACCTTAGCGCTTTGCGCGACCTTAGGGCTTTGCGCGACCTTAGTGCTTTGCGCGGCCGGGAGAAAATAACGCCGAGGGACACCTTTATCCGGTGTGTTCAGAAGGTGCGGAGTGGTCATGGAAATGGAAGAGGAAAAACTGGATGTCGTCTTTGATGACGGGAAAATGGAGGAAGCCTTAGAATTCAGAAATCCCGATGATTTATATCAGGAGCTTATTCAGCGTGTCCGGAAATACCATCCCAGCACGGACATTTCCCTGATAAAGAAGGCCTATATGACGGCGTTTGAAGCACATAAGGACCAGAAGAGGAAATCGGGGGAGCCCTATATTATTCATCCCCTGAATGTAGCCATTATTCTGGCGGACCTGGAGCTGGATAAAGAGACTATCGTGGCGGGGCTTCTCCATGACGTGGTGGAAGACACGATCATGACGGAAGAGGATCTGAAACGGGAATTTGGCGAGGATGTGGCGCTTCTGGTGGACGGGGTGACCAAGCTGGAAAAGATCCCGCTGTCCACCACGGTCAACCAGTCCGACGAGAAGCTGGAAATGCAGGCGGAGAATCTGCGCAAGATGTTCCTTGCCATGGCAAAAGACATCCGGGTCATTATGATTAAGCTGGCAGACCGGCTTCACAATATGCGTACCTTAAAGTACAAGAGCACGGAGAGCCAGCAGAGGATCGCCAGAGAGACGCTGGAGATCTACTGCCCCATTGCCCAGAGGCTGGGCATCAGCAGGATTAAGACGGAATTGGATGACCTGTCTTTGAAATATCTGGAGCCCGAGGTGTATTATGATCTGGTGGATCAGATTTCCATGCGCAAGAGCGTGCGGGAGCAGTACATTCAAAGCATTGTGGACGAGGTCAGCGCCCATATCAGGAGCGCGGGCATCAAGGCAAAGATAGACGGGCGGGTCAAGCATTTCTTCAGTATTTATAAGAAGATGAAGAACCAGAATAAGACTCTGGACCAGATTTATGATTTGTTTGCAGTGCGTATTATCGTGGACAGTGTAAGGGACTGTTATGCCGCGCTGGGGGTAATCCATGCCATGTATACGCCGATCCCGGGGCGGTTTAAGGATTATATTGCCATGCCCAAGGCCAATATGTACCAATCCCTGCATACTACCCTGATCGGGAGCAACGGGCAGCCCTTTGAAATACAGATCCGCACCTTTGAGATGCACAAGGCGGCGGAGTATGGTATTGCCGCCCATTGGAAGTACAAGGAGGCCTCCGACGGCAGGCGGGTGGAGGCGCAGGAGGAAGAGAAGCTGGTCTGGCTGCGTCAGATTCTGGAGTGGCAGCAGGACATGTCCGACAACAGGGAATTCATGAAGCTGTTAAAGGATGACCTGGACTTGTTCTCGGACAATGTGTACTGCTTTACACCTACCGGAGAGGTCAAGAACCTTCCCGCAGGATCCACACCCATTGATTTTGCATATTACATTCATTCCGCAGTAGGCAATAAAATGGTGGGAGCCAGGGTCAACGGCAAGCTGGTGACCATTGATTATGAAATCAAAAACGGAGACCGAATCGAGATCATTACCTCCCAGAACTCCAAGGGGCCCAGCCGGGACTGGCTGAATGTGGTCAAGAGCACCCAGGCTAAGAATAAGATCAACCAGTGGTTCAAGGCCGAGCTGAAGGAAGACAATATTGTCAAGGGCAAGGATCTGCTGTCCGCTTATTGTAAGACAAAGTCCATCAATCTGAGCGAGCTGCTGAAGCAGGAGTATATGGAAGCCATAATGCGCAGATATGGTTTCCGGGACTGGGATGCCGTGCTGGCGGCCATCGGGCACGGCGCCCTGAAGGAAGGGCAGATTGCCACCAGGATGCAGGAGCTTTACGAGAGGGATCACAGAAAGGCGCTGTCAAACGAGGAGGTCCTGGCAAGTATTGCGGAGTCGGGAGCGCTGGCAGCGGCAAAACCCGTGCAGATCAAGGCGAAAAGCGGCATTGTGGTCAAGGGGATCGCAGATCTTTCCGTGCGGTTTTCCAAATGCTGTTCTCCGGTGCCCGGAGATGAGATTGTGGGATTTGTCACCAGGGGAAGGGGCATCTCCATTCACAGGACGGATTGCGTCAATATGATGAACCTGCCGGAGATCGAGAGGGCGCGGATCATAGATGCGGAATGGCAGACGCCTGCGGACAGTGAAGAAGAAAAATATGTGGCGGAAATCAAGATTTTTGCCAATGACAGGAGCGGCCTGCTGGTGGATATTTCCAGGGCCATGACGGAGCGGAATATCAATATCCTTTCTATGAATACAAGAACGAACAAGCAGGGACTTGCCACATTGCAGACTACTTTTGAAATCCGGGGCAGAGAGGAGCTGAACCGGGTCATTGAGAAGATCAGAGGGATAGACAGTGTGATAGATATTGAGAGGACCACGGGTTAAGGCGCAAAGATTTTCCGGGCGCTGAAATGCCAGGGAAAATCTGAGTTTTGCCTTGAAGCATTCTTCACAAGAAGGGAGAGAAAAATGGCGGGGATCAAGATCGGAAAGATGGTGATGGGGGTATGCCAGACAAATTGTTATTTTCTGTACCGCGAGGGCGAGAAGGAATGTATTGTTGTGGATCCGGCGGACCAGGGGGTCAGTATATACGGTGCGCTGCAGAAAAACGGCTTCCGGGTGTCGGCGATCCTGCTGACCCACGGTCATTTCGATCATATCTGGGGCTTGGACGCACTGCGGGACGCAGCCTGCGCCGCTGCGGAATCCGATGGCCTGGAGCCGGTGAAGGTTTATGCCCATGAGGCGGAGAAGGAGCTTCTGCGGGATGCAGGCAGGAATGTTTCCCGGCAGGCCGGCCGGGCCTGTGTGACTTCCGCGGATGTATACGTAAAGGACGGGGAGGAAATATCCGCAGCCGGCATGAGCTGCCGGGTGATTGCCACGCCCGGGCATACTGCAGGGGGGTGCTGCTATTATTTTGAAGAAGCGGGCTTCCTGCTGTCGGGGGATACGCTGTTTGCGGAGTCCATAGGAAGAACCGACTTTCCCACCGGCAGCATGGGAACCCTGGTGCGTTCCGTAAAGGACAGGCTGTTTGTACTGCCGGAGGATACCAAGGTCTATCCGGGCCATGGAGAGAGCACCACGATCGGACATGAAAAGGAATACAATCCCTTCCTGGGTTAAGGCAGTTCAGAGAGGAAGTCGTCAGTGGAACAAAAAAGTAAAAAGGCTCATCTTGTGATGGATGAGGTAAAAAAAGTAATCGTAGGTAAAGACATCTTTGTGGAAAAGGTGATGGCTGCTATTCTGGCCCGGGGTAATGTACTGTTGGAGGATGTACCGGGGGTGGGCAAGACGGAAATGGCCATTGCCTTTTCCCGGTCTTTGGGGTTTCAATCCAACCGCATACAGTTTACGCCGGATGTGATGCCCTCGGATATTACAGGTTTCTCCATGTACCGTAAGGAGACGGGGGAATTTGTCTATTATCCGGGGGCGGTGATGTGTAACCTGCTGCTGGCGGACGAAATCAACAGAACCTCTCCCAAGACCCAGTCCGCTCTGCTGGAGGTTATGGAAGAAGGGAGCGTGACGGTGGACGGTGTAACCAGGCAGGTGCCGAAGCCCTTCATCGTGCTGGCGACCCAGAATCCGGTGGGTTCCTATGGTACCCAGCGCTTACCGGAGGCCCAGATGGACAGGTTCCTGATCTGTATCAGCATGGGGTATCCCAGCCTGGAGGATGAGGTGGCGCTGCTGAAAAGCCGTCATACGGGAAGGCCTCTGGACCAGGTATCTGCGGTGGCCAACGGAGAAGAGCTGCAGGAGATGCAGAAGGAGACGGAGGAAATATTTATCCACGACAGCATTTACCGTTATATGGCTGTTTTGTCGGATGCCACGCGGAGAAGTGAATTTCTGGAGCTGGGGCTTAGTCCCAGAGGAACCCTTGCAATTGGCAAGATGTCCAGGGCCTATGCCTTTTTAAGGGACAAGGAGTATGTGGTGCCGGCGGACGTAAAGAAATCCCTGCTGGATACTGGCGTCCACCGCATTCGGCTGAATCAGAAAGCGAGACTGAACGGCAGGACGGCGGTGGACATTTTGGAGGAGATCCTGAGACAGATACCGGAGCCCAGGCCCGGAGAAAAGTATATGTGAAATGATTAGGCGGAAAATTCTTTATCTATTCATTCTGGCAGTATGGTGCTGGCTTGTGATGCTGTATAACTTTCAGGAGCTGCGGTTCTTGCTGGCAATTCTGCTTTGTGTGCCGCTGCTCTGCCTGATTCTTGTGCTGCCCCAGAGAAGGAAGACGGAACTGGAACTTAAGGGGATCCCTGAATATGTGACCAGGGGAGAGAGCATCCGGCTGCGGGCAGTGGTGACCTATAAGGGAAGGCTGCCCCTGGCAGGCTTCCGGATAAAAGGAATCTGGCGGGCCTGGGGGGTGAAGGCCCTGCGGGTGGAGAGCATGGTCCGGGGGCTGGGCGGCAGATCCCGGCGGGAAATAGAGTTTACGCTGCCGGCGGAACACTGCGGATCTGCGGAGTTTACTGTGAAAAAGGCAGTAATTTATGATTGTTTCCGTCTTTTTTCCGTATCGGTATCTTCGGGAAAGAAGGAGAAGGTATTGGTCACCCCGCGGCTGGAGCCTGTGCCGGAGCATGAGGTGTCAGTGCTTCTGAATCTCCTTCGTATGCGTGCCGTGTCTGACGAGGGGGAACCGTTTGTCCGGGAATATCGCTTCGGCGACAGTCCCCGCAGCATTCATTGGAAACTTACTGCCAAGGAGGATGAGCTGCAGGTCAGGGATATAGACCCGGACAGGCAGATCAGCCTTTTCCTGAATCTGACGGACAGGCTGCGGGAGCAGCCGGAACAGAGGGACTTCTTTTTGGACAGGGCCTGTTCCCTGATGGCGTTTCTGGCGGATGTCTGTAAAGACCAGGCAGTGGTCTGCTGGATGCAGGACGGTATCCTGCACAGAAACCGGATCCGGGAGCCGGAGGATATTTATCCCTGTATCCGGAAGCTGATCCTGGTGAAAAGAGCGGGAGTGGCGGATCCACGGGATCCGGCAGTGCAGGGGATGCTGGCGGGGTGTCATCTGGAGGAGGATGGCAGGCTGTATCTGGGGGAGCAATGTATCGATGAAGAATAGGAAAAGCTTATCGTGCTCCATCGTGCTTCTGCTGGTGAATACCACAGGAGCGGTGGGGGCACTGCTTGGCACGCTGAAAGTGAACTTCGGGACTGTGCTGCAGCCGCTGCTCTTCTGCGGCGGGATGCTCCTGCTCTGCCTGTTTGCCGCTTACTTCTGGAACGGGGCGGGAAGGCGGAAAATGGCGTTTCGGGGATGCCTGCTGGGACTGCTGTGCCTGGTCTGTATGCTGCTGTTCTCCGGAAGCCTGGCAGAAGGCATGGGGGTGGCACTGCAGGAGCTGCTGGAGAAGCTGAACGAGAGGTACGGTATCCGCTTTGTCTGGAATCTTTCCCGGGAAGCAGGGCAGAGTGCAAAGGAACTTTCGCTGCAGGCTACCAGGAGCGTGCTTGCGGCTATGCTGCCCTATGTACTGCTTATAGGATACGGGGTATTTCGGAAAAGGACGCCGGCGCTGCTTGCGGCAGATGCGGTCTGGTTCTGTGCGGCCTGTGTGATGAATGATTTTCCGGCATATGTTTGGCTGGTGCTCTGCATTCTGGGAATGGCGGCGGTGATGATTCAAAATGCCTTTCGGGATGACGAGCGTGCAGGGATGCAGGCTGTCCTGATCGGAACGGCGGCCATGGGAGTTGTCATGGCCCTGGTGTACCGTTTTGCGATTCCGTTTCTGGACAGCAGGTATGAGGCCATTCAGGAAGCCAGAGTGGAGCTGAGCATTCGGATCAATGAAGAGTGGATACCGGAGATCAGGCGCCTGTTATCGTGGATTGATTCCGGCTTCGGACCGGGAACCACCGTATCGGGAAAGCTGACGAGAAAGACGGGAACCGTATACACATCGGATGAGATCTATCGCGTGACCCTCACCTCCCTGCCGGAATCCGCAGTCTATCTGAGAGGGTTTGTGGGAAAGGATTACGACGGAAACGAATGGGCGGCGGACCAAGATGCTTCCATGGAACAATATTACCGCAGGAAGGGCTGGGACCTGCCGGAAAAGGGGAATCTGGTAAACCGGGCTTATCATGCGTTTCAGGGAGAGGCCCCGGAGCAGGTGTCTGTGGAGGAGCTTGCGGCTCCCGGTAAACTCACGGTATATCCTTACGGCGCGGAAATAACGGAGGAGTATCGGGTTCACTGGGACGGTACCGTGGAGAGAAAGGCGGGAAAGTATGTCCTTTCCTACGGCCCGCCGGAGAAGTATCGTCTGAGGGAGTCATCGGCGGAAACTGTCGGGGAGGAAACCGCAGGAGAGGAGGCCGAATACCGGGAATACGTGTATGACACCTTCTGCGATTACCCGGCGGAGCGCTTTCCGGAGCTGACGGAGTTCCTGGGGAAATCCGGATTCCGGAATGACAGTGTATACCACAGCCTGAAGGATGTGCTGGGGTTCCTGACAGGGAATGCGGTATATGACCTTGGCGTATCCAATCCCCCTGAAGGAGAGGACTTTGTGGAGTATTTCCTGTTTGAGAGGAAGCGGGGATATTGTGCCCATTTTGCCTCTTCGGCGGTGTTGATGCTGCGTTATCTGGGGGTTCCTGCCAGGTATGTGACGGGCTATGCGGCAGCGCCGGAAGATTTCCGGAGTAATGCGGACGGAACCTGCTCCGCAGTGATTTTAAACAGGCAGGCTCATGCCTGGGCGGAAATCTATCTGGACGGTGTGGGCTGGATGCCGGTGGAAATGACTCCCGGAGCGGCGTCCTTTCCTTATGACAATACCGGAGAGCAGCTGGCGCTGGCAGGGCGGCTGACCGGGGCAGATGTTCCCGCGGAGGGAAGGGGAGAAGACGCATCTGCGGCGTGGCAGCCGGTGAACGGTGAGGGCGTTTCTGCGGATGGTAAGCAGCCGGGCGAGGAAGAGGAGCAGGAGCCGGAAACGGGGAAAGACGGGCAGAAAAAGCCGCAGCTTTCGGACGGGGCGGTACAGGAGACCGACGAGGGGGCGGAACCGCCGGCAAGGGACGATAAGCCTTCTGAGGAAGAAGGCAGAAAGGACGGAGACGGGGAAGAACCCCGGGAGACGAACCAGAGCGGCGGGGAGGCTGTACGGGAACCGGGTAAGAACGGTACGGAGGCCGCCCGGGAGCAGGGCAGGTTCGGTGAGGAAGACACCCGGGAACCGGAGAAGCCTGGCGGGGCGGCAGGAAGGCCAGGCTTGTCTCCCGGGGCGCAGACAGTGTTGATCTGCCTGTTGGGAGGAACCGTGCCGTTGCTGCTCCTGCTGCTTCTGTGGAACCTGGCCAGGCAAAGTGCCTGCAGGCAGCTGGAGAAATCCGGGGGCCGGGAAAAGGTGTTTCTCCTGTACCGCCATACCAGGCGGCTGCTGCAGGCTGCTGGCAGCGGGGAGAGGCTGGGGGATTCGGAGGAAGCTGCGGCGGAATTTATGGGAATTCTGGAGAAGTGCGGATTCAGTGAAATGGAGCCTGGGGATGAAGAGCTGAGACAGGCCGGGGAATACTGTGAAAGGGTGGTGAAAGAGGCCTGTAAAGGGCTGCCCTTTTACAAGAAGCCGTTCTTTCTGCTGCTGGACCTGTACGGCCTCCATCGGTAGGGGCAGGCCAGGGGCCAGGGAGGAGAGCGGCGTAAGCAGACAGAAGAAACAGGATACAAATGGCGGAAGGCCGGCGGCAGAAGACGGACCGGCACAGGAAAGGAACGGAAATGTTAGTCATAGAGCTGAACAGACAAAACTATGAATATGATACACAGGCGCTGGTGAAGGCTTTTTTCCCGGAAGAACAGGTAGAAGTGCTGGTTCCCGAGAGCCGGGAGGACAAGCGGGAAAGGCTGTCTAAGGAGGTGAAGGTCCGGGTAATTGTCGGGGAGGAAGGAGCGGAGGTGTTTGTGGCGCCGGAGCTTTGCCGCCGGATACACCCGGGGGGCGAAGAGACCTGTGGGGATTTCCCGGCGGACGCGGCGGAGGCAGGCGGAATTGTCGTTTTTAAGTTCCGCTGGAGTTCCGGCGATGAGAAAACCTGCAAAGAGGGCTTTAAGGAATATTTTTATGGTATTTTATCCCGGATCACCGGCAGACAGCTCCCCTGGGGGATGCTTACGGGCATACGCCCCACGAAGATCGCGTATGGTATGCTGGAGGAGGGCAGAAGCAGACAGGAGATTACGGAGCACTATCGGGAAAAGTATTTTGTCAGCCGGCGGAAAGCGGAGCTTGCCGTGGACATAGCGGAGCGGGAGCGCAGGCTTCTCTCGGGGGTACACTATGAGGACGGTTACAGCCTTTATATCGGGATTCCCTTTTGCCCTACTACCTGCCTTTACTGTTCCTTCACCTCATACCCCATAGCGGCATACCGGAAGCAGGTGGACGAATATCTTGACTGCCTGCTGCGGGAGGCGGCATTTGCGGCGGAGCAGCTTCGGGGGAAAATTCCTGACAGTGTGTATATCGGCGGCGGAACGCCTACCACGCTGGAGCCGGAGCAGATGGAGCGGCTGCTGGGCAGGCTGGGGGAATTATTCGATTTCAGTACCCTGCAGGAGTTCACGGTGGAGGCTGGGCGGGCCGACAGCATCACGGAGGAGAAGCTGCGGGTACTGCGGCGCAGCGGTGTGACAAGGATCTCCGTAAATCCCCAGACCATGAAGCAGGAGACGCTGGACCTGATCGGCCGTAAGGCCACAGTGGCGCAGGTGGAGGAGGCCTTCCGGCTGGCCCGCAGGGTTGGCTTTGACAATATCAACATGGATATTATTCTGGGGCTGCCCGGGGAGACATCAAGGGACGTGGAACATACCATGGAGCGCCTGGTGGAGCTTTCCCCCGACAGCCTGACCGTTCACTCGCTGGCAGTGAAGCGGGCCTCGGGCCTGAACCGGTGGATTCAGGAAAACGGTACCGCCATGCTGCGCAACACGGACGAGACCATGGAGATTGCGGCGGCTGGGGCCGGGCGGCTGGGGATGGCGCCCTATTACCTTTATCGTCAGAAAAACATGTCCGGCAATCTTGAGAATGTGGGTTACGCCAGAGAGGGGAAATACGGCCTTTACAATATATTGATTATGGAGGAAGTGCAGACCATCGTGGCGCTGGGGGCCGGG
>CAJTKW010000016.1:56402-71822 GCA_910577035.1 uncultured Acetatifactor sp. | reverse complement strand
CCGGGCTTCACAGGGCAGGATGCCGGATAACGTCCGGTGGAGGCGACTCCAAGGCCAGTGCAACAGAAAGATACCGCCAGTGTACGGCTACGTGCGGAGAACGGTGAGAGCCGGTTTCCCGTGGGGATGCAGTTTGCTGTGTCCACGCTGGTAAGGGTGGAAAGGCAGTGTAAGAGACTACCGTCCGGCTGGTAACAGCCGGAGCCATGTAAACCCCATCCGAAGCAAGACCAAACAGAAAGCTACAGGCTTGCCCGGCCTGCTTTCAGGTGGGTCGCTTGACGCGGCTGGCGACAGCCGTGCTAGATAGATGACCGTCCAACGACATAACCCGGCTTATCGTCTTGCTTACCATTGCAAAGGAACTTAGCAGGCCTGGACAGCGCGCGCCGCAGTCTCAGGTTTGCTTTGTTTTATGCTGTCGGTGAATGCCTGAACCCTGTGCGGCAAACAGCATATGGGTGTTTTTGATCCGGATTTGAGTGCCCGCTGAGACGGGCAGATGGGAGTCGGCGTGAAGATAAGGTTTTGGAGCATGCTTTTCCTGTGCGGGTTTCTGGGGCTTCAGGCGGGATGCGGGAGCAGGGAGGAAGCCGGGAGCAGGGAGGAAGCGGAATACAGGGAAGAGGCGGAGTGCAGGGAGGAAGCGGAATACAGGGAAGAAGCGGAGTGCAGGGAGGAAGCCGGGCACGACAGCGGGCAGGAAGATAAGGAAAGGCAAGATACAGAAGGGGCGCCGGGGGTCTTTTTGAGAAGGATGGAGCCGCTGGAGGCTAAGGACCCGGACAACGAGAATCTGGCGGACATGCTTCAAAGATCCGCAGGAGGCATGATGGTGCAGCTTCAGGCGGGGAGCCTGCTGGGCAGCGGTGTGCTCTGCGGGGTGGAGGAGGACAGGCTGTTGATTCTGACGGCAGCGCATGTGCTGGAGGAGGCGGGAGCTTCCGTACAGGTAACTTTTTTTGACGGTGTGTGCGTGTCCGCGGATGATTTTGAGTGTTTTGAAAGCGGGGATTTTGCCGTGGTACGGGTAAACGGCGTCGATGTACCGGAGGAGACCCTGGCACAGTGCCTTCTAGCCAGCCTGGACCAGGATAGTCTGGATGCGGCAGTCTCCGGCCAGGGCTGTATCGTCATGGGAAGCAGGAGCGGTGTGGCGGCGGAAGCCTATGAGGGAGTGATTCTGGATCACTGGATCTTCATGGAGGAGTACGGGCAGTATATGATGTGGGTGAAAGCAGAAGGAAAGCAGGGAATGTCCGGGGGCGGTCTTTTTGACAGGCAGGGACATTTCCTGGGCATTATATCCGGGGGAAATGAGGACGGGGAACTGGCAGTGGTACCCTTAAGCCTGATTCTGGCGGAGGTGGAGCTTCTTAATCTCCTGAATTAGTGAGAAAGAAAAGCAGTATAAAAAGAAAGCAGGTCCGGGCAGCGTATTCCGCAGTCTCAGGCCTGTTTTTGTGTACACAAAAGGCTGTCATCTAACAGCCTTTTTTTTGCGCATAAAATGATAAATTATGAAAATGATTTCGCAGAATATGCCATTCTGCGAAAATGGAAGTCCAGACAATTGCCAAACCCCTATAATCTATATCGGATTTATTTTACCATAATCAACAGAGGGGTGCAATACTTTTTTAATATGCACCGTCCGAAACGAGTCTGAACGGAAGGAAAACGAGTCTGAGACGGATTCCCTGACACAAAAAGGAGGCAGCGCAAGTCATTCAGGGGTCATTTATGGGGTCATATTATTGGAATGATGGAAGGAGGATAAGCATGGCAAGACATGGCGAGAATATTAGAAAAAGAGCGGACGGAAGATGGGAAGGACGCTATAAGGCATTTGATGAAAGTAAGGGAAGGGAGATATACCGCTCTGTCTACGGGCATACCTACAGTGAAGTGAAGGGTAAGCTTATGGAACGAAAATATATATCAGAGAAAGTACTCCCACAGGGCAATTTGGTTCCGGAAGCCGGCAGTACGCCTCAAATCGAAATCCCGTTTGCACAGCTGGCCATGGAATGGCTTACCGTGGTTGCGGAAAGGCGCAAGCATTCCACATATATAAAGTATGAGGCGGTCTATAAAACGCATCTTGAGGCAGTCGTCGGACAGTGCTCCCTCACGGCTGCGGCCAATATAGAGCTGCAGGGAAAGATTTCTGACCATATTGCCGAAGTGTCGCCATCCGAAAGCCTGCAAAAGAGCATAATTTGTGTTGCAAATCAGATCCTGGCATTTGCCGGCAGGAAACATGCGGTGAGCATACCCGCGCTCAAACAGTCGGAGAAAAAGCAGTCCAGGAAACCGCCGGAGCCTCTGTCAAAAGACGAGCAGGCCAGTCTTCTAAGCTATGTCTTTCAGGAAACGGATAAATTTAGTGTGGCTGTTTTGCTGTGCCTTTATACGGGAATCCGGCTGGGAGAATTGTGCGCATTAAAGTGGACGGATATTGATGCCAAAGACATGGTTCTGAGAGTAGACCGGACAGTGCAGCGCATTGCGGCGGGCAACGGCCTGACCAAAACGGTGCTGATGGAAAATACCCCCAAAAGCCCAAGCTCCAAAAGGATGATTCCCCTGTCCAAGGAGGTGATGGCACCACTCATGGAGCTGCAGGGAGATCAGCCTTATGTTTTTGGCGGCGCCTTACCGCTGGAGCCGAGGACGATGCAGTACAGATTTCAAAAAATACTGGGTAAGGCCGGCATCAGCAGCAAAAATTTTCATATCCTGCGTCACACCTTTGCCACAAACGGCATTGAAAACGGCATGGATGTCAAGATTTTGAGTGAGATACTCGGCCATTCCGATGTAAAGATCACTCTGAATCGGTATGTACATCCTTCGATGGATACCAAGCGGACACAGCTGGGACGGCTTTCCGGCTTTTATGGTCAGCTTGGTGGTCATGCGGCTTGATAGAAGCCTGAAACGACGTGATTTTTCAGGTCTTTTCGCAGAATGGCATATTCTGCGAAATCTATATGCTTATTATATCCCAAAAAGGAAGTTCACAGTCTGCCAGACAAAAAATATTTGACCGGATGGAAATCGCAGGGAGGCGGGAATGTCAGAGGATGGGAGCAGAATTACAAAGACGGTCTGGCAGTGTACGGAAGTTCTTCCGGAAGAAACACTGGCATTTCTGCGGAGCATCGCGGCGGACTACAGCAAGGTGAAAGAAAACGTATACGAGAGATATTCCGGGGTCGGAAATCTTGGCGGGTTAGGGTCGGTATTTGAGATACAGACCCGGATGCGCCATTGCGGGTTGCGGGAACAGCTGAATCTGCCTGCCGTCTATTATGAATTGGCGGTAAGGGAAGCCGTGTCTGACATCAAGGGCATGTGGGGCATGGTGAAAAACAGGATCCGGGCACTCATTGACGCCAATGAAAACCTTGACGCAGATGAGCGAATGTACCTGCGCACCGTTCTGAAGCTGGATCCGATCTATGCGGCGCTGTTGGAGCGAAAACCTCATCCGATACCCAAGAGGGCGGAGGGGATGGATCTTGACAGGAAACGGCTGGATAATCTGCTCCGCAGGCTGACCCGCAGGTGCCTTGGCAGACCGTCGGCGGGCGGAGGGGATTCCTTCAGCGTGTCGCCGGGTGGATACTCTTACAGGGACGGACAGCTGTGGCTGGCATCCCGGGAGAGGCACAGAAGGGTGGCACTTCCTCTAAAGGATCAAAAGGTGAGCGACAGGCAGATCAGGATTTGTATCAGGAAAGACCATGCGGACATTGCCATTCCCAGGGACAGGGAAGTAAAAAGGCATGGCGATTTTCGAAACATTCTTTATGTCCACCTTGGCAGCCGCTGTATGTGTACGCTGTCAACGGGCAGTATTTACGGAGACTGTCTCGGTGCCATATCTTCAGCCAGGACAGAACGGCTGACCGAGAAGAACAGAGGCCGGGGCAGAATGCGGACGGAGTATCGAGCGAGCCTGGCGGAAGGAAACGGGGGCAGGGCGGCAGCCATAGAGGCAAATAACCTGGGCCGTGACAAGTATGACAGGCAGATGCGCCGGGACCGGACAAGGGTCGAGTCGTACATTAATGCCGAGATTAACCGCATGATTACCGCAGAAAAGCCGGCAAGGATTGTTATCACCAGGCCGGTTACGGCAGGCGGGAGTAAGTACGGAAACAAAGCGGTCAATCGGATGCTGACAGGAAGTTTCCGCGGATATGTGCGCAAAAGGCTGACGGAAAAGTGTGCGGCACACGGCATTGAGCTGGTGGAGATCAATTCCAGAGGTACCGGATCCGTATGTTCCCGCTGCGGCGCACCGGGGGAACGGTTGTCGGGGGGATTTCTCTGCAGAAGCTGTGGTTATGAGAGCACGGCCGCCCTGAACGGTGCCAGGAATATTGAAAGGAAATATAAACAGGGATGAAATGATACAAGCCTGGGAATAAACATCACCGGTGGTGTCATAACGGACATTTTCGGGGAAGGTTTGACCGGTTTCCGGCCGTAAGGCCGGGAAGAAAGGATCGCAGGGGCGTATGATTCACATAAAAGGCGGGACAGTCTCTTTCGGAGACGCCCAACGGCATTACCTAAGCAGCAGGTCTTTGTGACCGGGGCTTTCCGATATGCCAGGACCGCGGCCTTATGCGGAGCGAAGCGGATCTGCACTTACATAGATCCACAGGCAGAAATGCCCGGCTAATTCGTATGATGATAAAAACCCGGAAGGTGCATAGCGGCTGCCTGAAATGAGTCGTCCCAGGGAAAGCATATGTACAGGGACTTGGGAGGGGTGACATGGGCAGACATGTCAAAAGGAAGATGCTGGAAATGGCGGATACGATGATGGAGGTAAATGATTCCGTCAGAGTACCCTGCACGGATGCCGATCGGATCGAAATGACGGAACTGCTGACCCAGTGTCAGGAGGCGGCGGTCGGGATCGGGACAGGTCTGGAAAGCCTGGGGGAAGAATATACCTCCATTGTACATTTGCTGGAAACTTATTGTGAGGATATTTTTCGGCTGAGTACGAATCTGACGGACGCGGGTATGTGCCGCAGGCTGCAAAAGCAGATCCGGCACCGGCTTGTCCATATAAGGAACCGTATCCGGCAGGAAGTGCCGGAGGACAGGAAGGAAGTGGTATTCCTGCCCTACAAGGCGTCCATGTGGGATTCTCTGGAGAGCGTGTGGAAGGCGGCGGATGCGGATGAAAATACGGACGCATATGTGATTCCCATCCCGTATTATGACAGGAATCCTGACGGAAGCTTTCGGGAGGGCCATTATGAGGGAGATTTGTATCCCGATGATGTCCCCGTTACCTTTTATAAAAATTATGATTTTGAGGAACGCAGGCCGGATGTGATTTATATTCATAATCCATACGACGAAGGCAACTACGTGACAAGTGTGCATCCGTATTTTTATTGCAAAAATATCAAAAAGTTTACAGATAAATTAGTGTATATTCCCTACTTCATTCTAAATGAAATTGACCCGGGTAATCAGGCGGCGATAGAAAGTATAAAGCATTTCTGCTTCACACCCGGGACATTTTATGCCGACCAGGTAATTCTGCAGTCAGAAAACATGCGGCAGATTTATATCAATGAGTATATCAAGGCGGCAAAAGAGATTGGGTTTGGCGGCGTGCATGTGGACAGGGGATTTTTGGAAAAAAAATTCCTGGGGACCGGTTCGCCGAAGATTGACAAAATCCTGCATACAAGGAAAGAGGATCTGGAGATTCCGCCAGGGTGGCTGAAAATCATTGAAAAGCCGGACAGGAGCTGGAAGAAGATCGTTTTTTACAATACGGGCGTGCATGCTTTATTGCAGCATGGCGAGAAGATGCTTCGAAAGATGGAGGCGGTGTTTGAAATTTTTAAGGCGCATCAGGACGAGGCGGCGTTATTATGGCGGCCCCATCCGTTAATCCAGGCCACAATCGAGAGTATGCGGCCGCAGATGTGGGAAGCGTATAAGAAGATCAGGGATACCTATGTGGAAGAGGGCTGGGGGATTTATGATGATACGGCGGATTTAGACAGGGCGGTGGTGATTAGCGACGCGTATTATGGGGATATGAGCAGCGTGATGCAGCTGTGCCGGAAAGCAGGGCTGCCGGTTATGCTGCAAAATATGGATATATTAGAGCAGTTTCAGGATAAATCCCATGTATATCGCTGCGGAGGGGATATAGGAGAAGATGTGGTTTGGGCTGGAAATAGGATTTGGTTTTGCCCACAGTATTTTAACGGCTTGTTTTGCATGGATTCGGTAACCGGCAAAATAAGCTGTTCAGGAGAGTTTCCAAATGAAGAATACGGAACGAAAAGATTATATGCTTCCATGAAGCTGATGAAGGGGAAAATCTATTTTATTCCCTTTTCGGCAAAATCCATAGCCGTTTATGATATTGAGACAGGGGAGTTTTCCAATATCCTGATAGATGAAGAAAAGGCAGGGTGTAAAGTCGAAACTGATTTTCTGTTTATGGGGGTTGCGGAGTATAAAAATTATCTGTTCCTTTTACCGGTGCTTTGCAGGGCAATTATGCGCTTAAACGTGGATAGCCAGGAAATAGAGTATATTACAAACTGGTTTTCGGAAATAAGGCCATATATTTTTAACAGGGGATGTGGTTTTTTCAGAAGGCAGGTTGTGGTGCGAGGCGATAAATTGTATGCTCCCTTTTGCAATGCTAACGCAGTATTGGAATTAGACTGTAATACCTTGAATAGTAAAATTCATATATTGGGCGAAGAAAAAACGGGATATTCAGGTATTTGCCGTGAGGGGGATGATTTTTATTTATCGCCGATGGAATCCGGGGATTTGTATAAATGGAATGTAGAGAATCAGAGCATCCGTAAAATCAAAGTATATCAAGAGAATACAGGGAAGAATTCTTATGTAGGAGTATTACATATTGGTCATAAATTATTGCTGTTTCCGTCAAACCATGAGGACGGCGTATTGAATGAGAGCATAAAAAATATTGAAGTAAAAGAAGGGGCATTTTCCTTCGCCAGGGAAGAAAGGGAAGGCAGCGCATATTATGATCTGGAAACAGGATTGCTGACGATGATACCACGGCAGGATAATCGGTCAATTACAATACCGATTATGCCTGACAGGATTAAGGCGGACATAAAAAGGTTAATGGACACATGCCGGGATTATATTTTTGAGATTCCGGGGGCAACTATCATGAATATGGTAGAGATGCTTCACAAGGGGCATTGAGGATAGAAACAGGATGCCAGGGAGAACATTTATAGAAATAATAGTGGGTATTTATTATGAAAAATATTATTATTTTCGGATATGGATTTGAAGGGGTACAAACGTGGTTAAAGCTTGAGAAAGAGGGGGAATATCATTTACTGGGATTTGCAGACAATTCCCTGGTGAAGCAGGGCAGGATTGCGTTTGGAAAGCCGGTTAAGTCCTTAGATGATTTGGAAGCTCTGAAGCAGCAGGTCTCATTTTCGGTGGTAATCGCATCGCAAAAATGGATGACCATAAAAGAACAGTTAGAGGCACGAAAAATTGAAATATATGGAATTATCATAAATTCTAAATTACAAAAATATGAAGAGGCCGCCTGCTTTGATAAACTGGATTGTTCAAAGCCTGTGTTTTTGTATGCAGGGGATATAGCGGATGAGATCCACCTGGCAAATGATACTCTGTATGGTCTTTCCATTACCAAAATGGATGCAAAGCACATTTATCATGATATTACCTGGAAATATCCGTTGCCGGACGAGTCAATTTATGCGTATCAGGCAGAAGATGTTCTGGAGCACATTGAGATAGGGGAAGTGCTGCCGGCGTTGAATGAGATACATAGAATATTAAAAAAGGGCAGTGTACTGCGAATCTGCCTGCCAGACTATAACAGCCCGCATTTGAGCAGGGTTTCCTTAAAGGACAATACGGGAAAGATATTGTATGATCCCACCGGCGGAGGAGAACTGGGTTTGTTTGGAGTCGGAAACGGCGGGCATGTTTGGTTTCCCACATATCCTTTGGTAAGGGATTTGCTGGAGAAGAGCAATTTCAAGGAAGTAGATTTTATATGTTACCACACGGCAAAAGGTGAGTTGGTGAGAAAGAAATTTGACTATACAAACGGTTATGTGAATCGTGTTTCTGACAGGGAGGATGACAGGGAAATATACAGCATCCTAGTGGACTGCAGGAAATAAACAGTAGAGTAACACAGCGGAAGCAAAACATAGAATCGGGGAAACGGGAAATGAAGACAGCAACGTTAGTATTCACTTATAACAGGAGCCGGCATACAGCAGCGGTTCTGGAAGCGCTGAGCAAAAACAGCAGACTTCCGGAAAAATTATTTGTTTTTAGAGGAGTGGCAGAAGGTAAACAAGCTGATAAGGGGCATAGAGTGGTGTGAGGCAGAGATCATTGTATCGGAGGGCAATAGGGGTCTGGCAGCCTCCATCGTTTCAGGAATTACCTATGTATTTCAGAAATACGATGCGATTATTGTCCTGGAAGATGACTGTGTCCCGAGTGTTTCTTTTATGGATTTCATGTATCAATGCTTGGAAAATAAAAAAATATTTTCCGTCAGCGGATATGCTTATCCCGTGGCTTTGGAAAAGGGGACACATGATATATACGGATGCGGCCGTGTTTCTTCCTGGGGGTGGGGAACGTGGAAGGACAGGTGGCAATATTTTGAGAAGGATTATGAGCTTGTCAAAAAATTAAGACAGGAAAAAGAATCTTCCAGGAATCTGGCAATGTGGGGGATGGATCTGGAAAGTATGCTGGTGGGGAATATCCGGGGAGAATGCGATTCCTGGGCTGCTTTCTGGGCATTAAAGGGGGTTGAGAAAGAGGGAATTTGTATCAATCCTTATGAATCCCTGATTAGAAATATCGGGCTGGACGGATCCGGGGCCAATTGCGGCGTTACGGATTACTATGATGTTTTACTTATGGATAAAAATAAACAGGCATTTGATTTGCCGGATGAAGTATATATTACCGAGAAAACGGTGGAAGCTTTTGCACCGCTCTTTGGGAGTTATACGGCATTGAACGGTGATAAGGGCGAAAAAGAAAAAATACTGGTGTACGGCCTGGGAAATTATTATCTGCGGACCGAGGAAAGAATATGTGGGGAATATTATGTGGAAGCATTTGTTGACCGGGTGAAAAAGGGATGGTTTGCGGGTAAACCGATTATTAAGAGCAGCGATATAGCGAAGTATAAATACGATAAAATACTTGTGATGATTCTGAACAATGAAGATTGTCTGGAAGTAAAAGAGCAGCTGAAAGCACAGGGGATAGAGCCGGAGAAGATATTGGACGGAAAGGTTCTGTACGGATAATGGAATGTGGGAAAAGACAAATCAAATGAAGGGTAAAAGGATATTATCGGAGCAGATAAAAATAATGGAATTTCCGGATTTTGGAGATGAACGGGGAAGCCTGGTAGTAGTGGAGGGCGGTATGGATATACCGTTTGCCGTCAAAAGGGCCTTTTATATGTATGGGTCGGATTCCCAAGTGATAAGAGGCAGACACGCGAACAGAAAAAGTGAATTTGTCATGATTAACGTGAGCGGAAAGAGTAAGGTAAAGGTTGACAATGGGTATGAGCAGCAGGTCATTGAGCTGAACCGGCCGCGCATGGGATTGTATTTACCGAGGATGGTCTGGAAAGATATGTATGATTTTTCGCCGGATTCGGTTTTGCTTGTGTTGGCAAGCGAACATTATGACGGGGAAGAATATATCAGAGATTATGACGACTACATCAGGGAGCTTGAGGGGAAATGAATGTGGACAAGTATATGGTATTTTGTACCCTGTTTGATTCCGGGTATCTGGATAAAGGACTTGCCCTTTACCGCTCCATGAGAAAGCGGATTGGGGATTTCAGGCTGTACATCGCAGCTTTTGACCACAAGTGCCATGAGGTCCTGTCCGCTATGAATTTAAAAAACGTTGTTTTAATTCCCCTTGAGGAAATCCTGGATGACCGGCTGCGGCAGAAAAAGAAGGAGAGAACACGGGGGGAGTTTTGCTGGACGTGCACATCCGTTGTCATTGAGCATGTACTGATCCGGTATCGGGAAACGGTATGTACCTACATAGATGCGGATATTTATTTTTTTGCAAATCCTGCCGGCATTATCAGGCAGATAGCGGAACATGGCTGTTCGGTGGGAGTGGCGCCCCATGGATTTGAGAGAAGCTATTGGGATGTGGAGCAGAAGATTAATAATGGGAGGTATTGCATTCACTTTAATACTTTTTTTCATACCAAGGACGGAATGAAAGTTTTAAGGGAGTGGAAAGAGGATTGTTATCACTGGTGTTACAGCAGATGTGAAGACGGAAAACTGGGTGACCAGAAATATGCGGACAGATGGAAAATGAAGTATTCCTGTGTATATGAAATCAGGAATTTGGGTGCCGGGGCTGCCCCGTGGAATGTGCATCTATATACTTTTCATGGAAGAAAAGACGGAAAGATTATGCTGGGTTACAGAAAGGAGAAATTTCCGCTTATTTTTTATCATTTCGAGGGATTGAAATATCTGGATGACGGAAGTGTTTTCCTGAATCTATGGAAGTATACTGTCCCCGGACTTAAGAAAAAAGTGATTGAAATCTATGGCGAATATTTCAGGGAGATAGGGGCGGTCCGCAAGTATCTGGCAAAAAATTATGGTGTTACTTTTGATGCGATGCGCGGGGATAAGAAGACTTTTATGAAGCAGAGGTGTTCTCTGAAAGAATTTTGCAGGAATAGAGGGTTACTGGGCGGGCTGCAGGACTGGACAGGGTTTAGAGTCAACAATTTGATGCGGGAAAAATAGAAAATGTGTGTGGGAGAGGGACATGTTTTTACAGGAGAGGGCACAGGAAATAAACGATTGTTTAAAGCAATTGGCAGGAAAAGCAAATGTGGCGGTTTGGGGCGCGGCAGTTCATACGGCAAAGCTTTTTGAAAGGACTACGCTGCTTTCCTATAACGTAAAGACGGTTTTGGACCGGAATGAGAAGAAATGGGGAGATTCCTTTTTTGGGTGGAAGATAGAAGATCCCTGTAAGGCGGATTGGACGAAAATTGACGCCGTGGTCATTTCTGTGCCCCGCCGTGAGACAGAGATTACCAAAATGCTGCGGGACGAACTGCAATATAAAGGGGAGATTATTACACTGTATACGGAGGAAAGGGCAACTCCTTTTTATTTACTGCATGATGCAGGCATTACGGAAGTGAGGTATCTGGGGGATTACCGGGACTGGAAGGATGCGGAAGTGGAATGTGCAGGATATGATGATCCTGCCATTATCAGCAAGGTGGCTGATTCCATAGAGAAGGTAAAAAGAGGAGAGGCAGCCTGGGAGAGGGACGGTTGCCTGTTTTATGAAGAAAAATATAACTACCAGATCTGTGCATGGATACTCAGATGCGCACTGAAAAAAAGGAACGGAGTTGTAACCGTATTGGACCTGGGGGGGGCGTTGGGGAGTGCGTGGTTCCAGAACAGAAACTATTTCACAGGGCTGGCGGATATAAAGTATGTCGTTGCGGAGCAGGATCATTTTGCTGAATACGGGCATCAAAATCTGGAAGACAGAACATTAAAGTTTATAAAAAGTACGGATCCATGGGAGAAGATGGAGCGTTTTGACATCATTCTGATGTCGGCAAGCCTGCAGTATATTCCGTACTATGAGGAGCTTCTTGCAAGAATCCGAAGGGCACGGCCGTGTTACGTGATCCTGGACAGGCTCCTGGTGAGCGACAGGAAGCGATTTTGTATGGAAACCGTACCGGGAACGCTGTACGAGGGCAGTTATCCGGTAGTCATATTCGATGAAAATGAGGTTAAGAAATATTTCGAAGGTGATTATAAACTGATTGAAAATGACATTTCCAGTGTGCCGGAGGAGGCATATTTTCCGGATGGGAAGGCACAATCCAGACTATTTGTTTTTGAATGTACGGAGGAGTAGTCTGTGCGGGGGAGGTTAGTGTGAGAAGAACTTCTAACGCTCATGCCAGAGGGCATTTCGCGAAGAAGTTCTAAATCTCACACCGAGAAATGCCGGAAATGCGGCATTTCTCATCCGGATTTGAATCGCAGCGAAGCTGCGACATGGAGGTTAGCATGAAAAAGATTGTCAAAATAATCGGCGGCTTATCCGGTGTCGGCGGTTTGATTTACCTTGTGGCAGAATGGCAGCAAAAGTGTATAGACCGCTGGAAGGAACAGGCGGAAAAGAACAGGGCTATGTTTATCCTTATGGATCAATGGGTAAATATCAGGCAGAGGGGGAGGAATCTGGAGGAGTATTTTCTTAAGAACGAGTATCACCGGATTGCCGTTTATGGAATGGGCGTTCTGGGAAAGCGGCTGATTCGGGAGCTTGATAATTCCAAGATACAGGTTGCCTATGGAATTGACAGAAACAGAGATATGGTATATACGGATCTGGAAGTAGTCACCACGGAAGACGAATTGAAGAAAGTTGACGCGGTGGTGGTTACGGTGGTGAAAGATTTTGATGCCATTCGGGAAGCATTGTCGAAGAAAATGGAATGCCAGGTGATAGCGATAGAGGATATTTTGGGTGAGTTTTGAGGGGGATTTATTTGTGGGGGAAGAAAAGAAAATATTAATCTGGGGAACCGGAAACATCTGCAATGAGGTGTTAAAAAACGGGATACAGGGAAAAACTGTGGGTTTCATAGAGAGTACAGGAAGCAGGAGGGAATATCGGGGGCTGCCGGTATACAGCGCGGATACCCTTCCGGAGGACTTTGATTCTATTATCGTGGCCAATAAGAGTGTGGATGCCGTTTATAAGGTATGTCAGGAAAAAGGGATTAATCTGACAAAATGTATCTTTCTGTTCCCTGTGAAAACGGCATGCGGGAATACAAACAGGGAAGAAGTAAGGGATATTCTGGGGGAGAAAAATTATACGAATTATTGTGCGGAGCTGGGGGAATGGCAGGGGACTTTTTTTGAACGGGATATGGAAAAATACCGGCGGCTGAATAAAAGAAAGAATTTTGAGATTCAAGAGGAATATCTATGGCCGGTGGTTTCGGATAAATACGGGGATGCAGGGACGATTGAAAATTATTTCTGGCAGGATTTGTGGGCTGCAAAACTGATTCATCAATCCGGTGCAAGGGAGCATTTTGATATTGGTTCCAGAATCGACGGCTTTATTTCACATCTGCTGGCTATGGGAATCGACGTCACTATGATAGATGTGCGTGACTTTCCCAAACAGGTAGAGGGACTACATACAATTATAGACGATGCAACTACATTAAGGCAGGTTGCGGACGGAAGCATCGGGAGTCTTTCGGCCCTGTGTTCGTTAGAGCATTTCGGGCTTGGAAGATACGGGGATGAGGTGGATCCGGAAGGATGCTTTCAATGCTTTGCAAATATACAGAAAAAATTAAAGAGGGAAGGGCACCTGTATCTTTCACTGCCTGTGGGAAAAGAAAGAGTGGAGTTTAATGCGCATAGGATTTTTTATCCTGTGACGGTAGTGGAGTCTTTTCCTGCTATGGAACTCATTGAGTTTTCGTGTGCGACGGAAGCAGAGATGGAATATCATGTTGACATACATAAATATGACAATGATATACATGACGGAACTCATAGATTTGGGCTGTTCCATTTCAGGAAGAAAGAGTAGGAGACTGTGATGCAAAAGGACATTTACATCTGGGGGGCCGGGAAATATGGGGACATGGCGTATATCCGCTATAAAGATGACTGTAATATACGGGGCTATCTTGACAGTATGCCGGAGAAATGGGGAACCATCAAAAACGGTCTCCCTGTATATGCGCCGGATGTATTAAAAGAGAAACCGGCGGCGGTAGTGGTTGCGGTCAAAGATCACGAAGGCATTGAGAAGCGGCTTCAGGAGGAGTATGAAGTTCCAGGCATTTTCCTCTTTTCCTGTGTGGAGGAGGCAGTTCATGACTCGGCGGATGCAGGACCCGGCGGCGGGGAGCTGGAGAAAAATTCCGTAATCATACATTATAGCGGCGGTCTGGGCAACCAAATGTTTCAATATGCCTTAATGAAACACTTTTTATTAAAAAAGGATACTGTATATGCAGATATATCCTATTATCGGTTAGCGGAGGGCGGCATATTCCAGCTTACGGAGGTGTTTCGGAATATACATATAAAAACCTGCAATGCCGGGCAGAAGTACCGGCTGGCAAAACGCTATCTGGATGGGGATATTGAAGGAAGGTTCAGCATAGACAGCGAGATAAAGTATGAAACGGATCACGCTGTTTTGAACATGGAAACGGGATTTATAAAAGGCCTGCATCAGAATTATTATTTCCCATCTTTGATAAGAGAAGAGCTGTTAAAGGATTTTCAATTTGATTTGACGGCGGACGGACAGTTGAAGAAAATGTGTGACAGCATGGGAGCCCAGAACAATATCGTCGGGGTGCATATCAGGAGAGGGGACTATTTATCGGACAAGTATCGGCAGGCGCTGGGTGATGTATGCACGGAAGCATACTATAACAGGGCGATGGAATATATGGAACAGAGAGCCGGGAGGTGTCAATTCTATTTTTTTTCGGATGATATAGAGTGGGTGAAAGAGCATTATCAGAGAAGCGATGCCCTGTACATAGAAAGCAGCATGTTTGACAGCTATCAAAGCTGGTTTGATATGTGCTTAATGAGCTTTTGCAGTCATCATATTATAGCAAACAGTACCTACAGCTGGTGGGGAGCATGGTTGAATCCCCGGGAAAAGATCGTGATAGCGCCCGAAACATGGGCAAGGACAAAGAATTTTGCAGATATATGCCCTGCGGAATGGATAAGAATGTGATCGGACGGAGGTTGGCCGTGAGGGATTATTACGGGAAAAGAGTCGTGATTTACGGGCTTGGATATGAATATAAGAAGCAGGAAAGCTTTCTGAAAAGCGAGTTTGATATTGTGGGGTATAGTGACAGGAAGGAACATTCGATTCCTTTCTATGTGAAACCGGCGGATATAGCCGGAGTATCTTTTGACTACATATATGTGACCAGCCATAAGCTTTTTGCAGAAATAAAAGAGGATATTCTGCGCGTGTTAAGCGATCGGGTACGTGAGGATCAAATTATATCTTTTGACGATGTATGGGGAGATTTCAGGCATATCAGACACCGGTGGGTCGCAGGGAAGCTTGGAAAAATTGAGGCGGGGAAAATACTGCTTGACGCCGGGGCCGGGGAACAGCAGTATGCGCCGTTCTGCAGACATTTAAAATATATTGCCCAGGATTTTGGGAAATATGATCCGGCAGAATGCAGAAAGGGAATTTCAGAGGAACTTAAGTGGGATACTTCAAAGGTCAATA
>CAJTKW010000016.1:52438-56384 GCA_910577035.1 uncultured Acetatifactor sp. | reverse complement strand
GTTGGAAAACGATTCCGTGGATGTGGTTTTGTGTACGGAGGTATTTGAGCATTTAAAAGATCCGGTATCCGCGGTGAGGGAAATTGCGAGGGTTTTAAAGCCGGGAGGGGAATTGATCCTGACGGCGCCGTTTTGCTCCCTGACACATATGGCGCCGTATTATTTTGCGAACGGCTTCAGTGAATTTTGGTACAGGGAGCATTTAGAGGCACATGGATTTGAAATATGCGAACTGACACCGGACGGCGATTATTTTAAATATATGGCGCAGGAATTGTTCAGGACGGTGGAGATGGCCGAACAATATTGCAATACGCATCTAAGCAGGGAACAGGTCGATGTCTTGTCTAAGGCAGTAAAAATTATGACCGGGTTGTCCCGGTCAGATTCGGCTTCGGCAGAAACCCTGTGCTTTGGATATTTGATTGCGGCATATAAAAAATGACAGCGGGGAGGACGAATACAAATGGCTGGAATCTGCGGGTTTTATCAGAAAGGGAATGTCAATGCGGAATGCCTTAAAAAGATGGGCATGACCTTACGGCATCGCGGTCCGGACGGTTACGGGGAAGCGTATGTGCAGACCCAGTGGGGTAATCTGGGGATTGCCTATAATAAGCTGAATGTACAGGATTGTACCCAGGAAAGTGTGCAGCCGTTGCGGTCGGAAGATCAGAGGATAGTATTGGCATATGACGGTTCCATATATAATGCGGATGCGTTAAAGGAGGAGCTGTCCGATTATCCGTGGAGGGGAAAGGGTATTGCAGAGGTATTGACGGCGGCATATTTGAAATGGGGAATTGATTTTTTGAATCACATAGACGGTATGTTTGCAATGGTGATTTTTGACCGTGAGGATAATACGTTGTATCTCTGCCGGGACCATATGGGGAAAAAGCCGCTGTACTATTATTATGCCGCCGGCCAAAGCATTGTTTTCGGGTCGGAAATACAGGCGATTTTGGCCTTCCCCCGGATAAAACGGGAAGCAAATATCAATATATTGCCCTCTTTTCTTTACCATTGGTATTTTCAGGAGCCTGACACGGCATTTCAAGAGATCTATAAAGTAAAAAAGGGGCACTGCATTAAAATACAAAACGGGGTGTTGTCGGAACACGCGTATTGGACAATCGGACAGGCCTATGCGGAAGGGCAGAAGAGATTGGTGACAGACTATGACGAGGCGAAATATGAATTAAAGCGGCTGTTAAAGGAAGCTGTCAGAAAAAGGATGGATGGTGCAGGCAGGACAGGGGCATTTTTGAGCGGCGGTTATGACTCCTCCATGGTGTGCGCGCTGATGCAGGAAAATTCTCTTCAAAAAATACGGACATATTGCATGGGATTTGAAGACACAGCGTTCGACGAGCGCGGATATGCGGAGCGTGTCGCGGATTACCTGGGTACAGAGCATAGGAATCTGTGTATCGGTGACAGGGAAATGCTGGATACTCTGGATTTCTCCGTGAGGAATTATGCGCTTCCCATTGCCGACTATGCGGTCATTCCGACAATTGTAATGGCGTCTGAGGCAAAAAAGGATACGGATATTATTTTGACGGGGGTTGGCGGAGACGAGCTCTTTATGGGGGGGCTTAGTATTTACGCGGCGCTGAACGAGGCCCAGAAACATGTGCTGGCAGGGAAGATTATTTATTATAGTAAAAAGATTCCTCTGCTTAAGAACATAAAAGCGCTGCATCATCTCCCTTTCCGCCTCCGGCTGGTCGCAATGGACCAGAACAAGAAGGCGGCAACGCAGATTGGCGCCTGTGACATGTTTGATACAATCAGGAAAATGCTTGTCCAACCGGTTGCAGACAATCGCTTTTATTTTGAGATAGAAGACAGATACCCGGAAAAGAATTACGGGGCAAGAAGAAGCCTTGTGGATTTGGATTCTTATACGGTAGAGCTGGAGCTTCTGAAGGAGGACAGCGCCGTCATGCGTGCCGGAATGGAAAGACGCTGTCCCTTTTATGATAGAAGGGTTATGGAATATGTATTTCGAATGCCGTATCAGTTTAAGATGCAGGGAGATGGCGGAAAGCGTATTTTAAGGGATGTTTTGTATGAATATGTGCCTCGGGAGCTGGTAGACAGACCAAAATCCGGTTTTAATATTCCGGCGGAGCGACTGTTAAATACCTGCTTAAAAGAGGAGCTGCTGGAGCTGAGCAGTCCCGCGTATCTACGCAGACAGGGACTGTTTCATCCGGAGCACACGTCAGAAATCGTCCGTGATTATTTGAAGCCTGAAAATGAGAGGAAAAGGAAGGGCCATTTTGGCATTATGTGGACATTTTATATTTATCAGAAATGGTATCGTGAGTGGATGGCCGGAACGGGAAATTGAGTATGGAAAATTTGGTTATTTATGGTGCCGGAGAACGGGGAAGAAATCTGATAGCGCTGATGGACTCCTGCAGCCGGGAGATTGGTGCGGTAGTGGACGGCAGTCGGGAGCTTTGGGGGACGTATATCGGCAGGCATCAGATAAAATCACCCGAAGCTCTGAGGGATATGGAAGAGATGACCGTATGTATCACGCCAATGTTTCATGTGGACAGTATCAGAAGCGGTATCAGGGACATCTTTCAAGGAGAAGCTCGGGAAATATCCTATAACCGCCTGATTCAGCAAATTTATGCAGCGGTGGATTTTTCCGATTTGCTGGGCAGTGAGCCAATATATAAGCAGGAAGAATCCGTTGTTTTTGCATGTCTGGACGGATTGGCGCTTGGCGGGGTCCAGGAATGGACCAAGGATATTTGCAGGAAGTTTCTGGAGGAAGGAAAGGAACACACCTATATTTTGTCTTCCGGAAACAGCAATCATACAGCTGGCGCATTAGAAAATCACATAGTATATGCAAATATTGATACACGAAACAGATACAGTGTAGATAACATCAGACAGTTAATTGTATGTTTGAAAAAATGTTTGCCATGTGTTCTTGTGACCAGTTATCCGTATGAAGTTTTTGCCGGAAAAATAGTGAAGGAGGCATATCCTGATCTGATCAAAATCATATCGGGAATCAGGAACGCAGCAGAGAATACATATCAGGAATATATGGATTTCCGGGATTGTGTGGATGCGTATGTATGCGTCAGCTCGGATATTACAAGGGAAATGATAAAACGGGGAATTGAGGAGGAACGGGTACATACCATGATATGCCCTGTCGATTGCCCGCAGGAGCTTGTGCGGTTATATACAACGGAAAGAGCAAGGCCGGTCAGGCTGGGATATGCCGGCAGGATTGTCATTTCGCAGAAACGAATGGATTTGATGGAAAAGCTGATCGTGACTCTGGAGAAACGAAAAGTAAACTTTTATTTCGAGCTTGCCGGAGCAGGTGAGTATCGGGACAAACTGCAGGAGTTTATTGTCAGCAGGCATTTGCAGGAGAAGGTCAGGCTGGCAGGGGTCCTGGATAAGCAGGGGATAGGCAGTTTCTGGAGAGATAAGGATATTTGTGTTAATATAGCGGACTTTGAGGGGCGTTCACGTTCCATTGCCGAGGCTATGGCAAACGGTGCAGTGCCTGTGGTGACGAATACTTCCGGTGTAAATGACGATATTCGGGACGGAGAAAGTGGTTATATTGTTTCTACAGGGGATTATGAGGCGATAGCGGACAGAATAGAAGAGCTGGAGCATAACAGAATTTTATTATCTGCGCTGGGAAGGAAGGCTCATATGGAGCTGAAAGAAAAATGCAGTATGGACAGGCACTATCAGTTTTGGAGGGAGTTGATCGACCGTGAAATGGGAGAATAAGGGAGAAGAATGGAATACATTTCAGTTTCAGCAGCCGGAGCCGGAAAAATATTATGTCTTTGGCGCGGGAGACATCGGGCGCGGTTTGTATGTAACCTTATCCCGTTTTCAAATGTTTGCCGGATTTATAGATAACAATGTACAAAAGCAGAAC
>CAJTKW010000016.1:33889-52428 GCA_910577035.1 uncultured Acetatifactor sp. | reverse complement strand
GCTTTTGCGGCCAGCCGGTACACTCTTATCAATGGTTTTTGGAAAACGGGAAAGGCGGGACGCTGGTTATTGCTGCCAACGAAGAAAATGAGGTGGAGATAAGCAGACAGCTTCGGGAAAATAACTGTCGGTACTATCTGTCCGGGATTTTCTTACATAGGATACTGCCTTTGCGGCTGTTTCGGGAGAGGGATCTTTTGTTAATGAATCTGGCGCAGATTTGCGTGACGGAGCGGTGTACCTTAAGCTGCGCCAAATGTGCCCATGGCTGTTGGGCGGTAAGCAGACATGCGGAAGATATGAAACCGGAGGAAGTATATTTTTCGGCGGATTCCCTCTTTTCAAGGATTGACTATATTCACGAATTTGTCCTGATTGGGGGAGAACCTTTGCTGTACCGGCATTTGAAAGAGGCGGTGGACTATATTGGGGGAAAATACAGGGATCAGATGGGTACCTTCAGTATTACGACAAACGGAACGATTACGCCGGATCGGGCGCTGCTGGATTCCTGTAAGAAGCATCGGGTATTATTCAGGGTTTCCAATTATGTAAAAGCCATTCCTGCTCTGCAGGGGCAGTATGATAAGCTGGAAAAGCTGTTTTCGGAGACGGGAGTCGGGTATTCTCTTGGAAAGGCTGAGGAAGTATGGTGGGACTATGGCTTTTCGGACACTTTGCAGGAAGAGAGTGCAGAACAGCTGATACATAAATTTGACCAATGTATGACACCGTGCAGGGAAACGAGGAACGGAAAGCTATACTATTGTGTGATGGCAAGAAGCGTATCCGATAATCTGGGATACCATATGGGAGAAGACGATTTTTTGGATTTGGGGTCATTGCCGGAAGGTGATTTGGGAAGGCGTATCCTGCTGGAATACAATCTGGGATATTCCGAAAAGGGATATTTGGATATGTGTGCAAAATGCCGTGGAAAGGATTGCAGGAATTATCCTGTAGTGGCAGCCGAACAATTGAGGTGACAGAGATATGATAAGCGTAATTGTGCCAATTTACAATACGTTGGAATATTTGGAGCAGTGTGTCGGAAGTATTATCAATCAGACCTACCGCGATTTGGAAATCATTCTTGTGGATGACGGCTCTTCCTATCTTTGCGGCAAAGCCTGCGACGACTATGCCCTTCGGGATAGCAGGATCAAAGTGCTGCATAAGGAGAATGGCGGTTCTACAAGCGCCAGGAAAGCGGGGCTGGAAATTGCCGGGGGAGAATTTGTCGGTTACGTGGATGGGGATGACTGGATAGAACCTTATTATTATGAAAAGATGGTATCGGCACAGGAAAAAACAGGTGCCGACATGGTTTCGTCAGGGCATTTTCATGATTTGGGGGAGGACGGCAGGATAGTAAAAGATAATTTTCCCCCGGGGATATATACAAGGGAACAGCTTCTGCCGACGCTGCTTTACGCGGGGCGCTTTTTTGAATATGGCATTCAGCCCCATATGGTTACGAAGTTATTTAAAAAGGAAATCCTGCAAAAGACACAGATGCGCGTGGACAATCGTATTGTTATCGGAGAAGATGCGGCGGTGGTCTATCCCAGCCTGCTGGAGGCGGAAAGAATCGTTGTAGCAGATGTCTGTGGGTACCATTATGTACAGCATTCGGACAGCATGACCAAAAAGGAACGGGAAGAAAAAGAAGACATATATGGGCTGCTTTTTGCGCATCTGGAAAAAGCATGTAAAGAGAATCAGGTGTGGCATATCCTGGAGCCACAGCTGCAGCAATATAGAAAATATCTGCGGTTTCTCTATCAAATATCTTATTTTGATGAAAGGGTATTAGTGCCTTATGGGGGAATTGCACCGGGAAGTAAGGTAATCCTTTACGGCGCGGGGGTATTGGGGCAGAAGATGCACAGTTATCTTATGAGGAAAAAAGAAATAAGTATTGTTTTGTGGACAGATCAGAAGTATGAAATTTACCGGGAAAAGGGACTTGTGGTAGATGATCCCAAGGAGATTCTGAAGGTTCCGGAATATGATTTTGTCTTGATAGCAAATACGGTACAGAGTACAGCGGAAATGATTAGAAGGTATCTGGTTGATAAAGGGGTAGAGAACAGGAAAATATTGTGGTTTTCAGAAGACTTCAGAAGGGTTTGAAAGCTGTTGGTATTATGGAAGAAAGCGGGATAGCAGTGTCTGATTTGCAGAGAATATTAACGGAATACAAGTGCTGTAATATTGCAATATATGGGCTGGGCATGGAAACGGAGCGGATTCTCGGTGAGATCGGAGAGGCATTCCAGGTAGTGGGGTTGTTGGACAGCTATCAGAGCAGCGGAAGCCTGTATGGGAAGCCGGTCATTTCCATGGAAGATGCGGTGGAAGCCTCCGTCAGGCTGATTTTGGTGGCGGCGCGTCCTGGTTCCTGCCGGGCGATTGCGAGACGGATCGGCGGCGTGTGCCGGGAAAGACAGATTGCTTTGTTTGATATAAGGGGCAATGATCTCCAGGATATGCGGCATGTCGTATATGATTTGAAAGCGGTGCCTGGTTATAAGAGGAGTCAGGTGATGCAGAAAGCTATGACCTGTGATGTCATCAGCTTTGATTTGTTTGACACACTGATTATGCGCCGTGTACTGTTTTCATCGGATGTATTTGCGCTGGTGGACGACAGGCTGAGACAGCTTGGGGTCATAATCAAAGATTTTCCGGCAAAACGGATGGCAAGTGAAAAGGAGTTGTCCAGAGAACGGGCGCCGGTACTTTCAGAGATTTATTCCCATATGAAGCATAAATACGGGCTGCCCGGGGTTGCGCCGGAACAGATGGCGGTGCTGGAATGGGAGATTGACTGCGGGCTGATGGTTCCCCGCAGGGAGGTCTGCAGGCTGCTTTCGGATCTGGAGAGGCAGGGGAAGAAAATCTATATTGTGTCCGATTCCTATTATACTAAAAAGCAGATAGTACACATATTGGATAAGTGCGGCATTGTGCGCTATACGGATGTCCTGGTTTCCTGTGAATACGGAAAGGGAAAGATGCAGGGACTTTTTCGGGAATTTCAGGAGACGACGGGTGCAGGGTCATATTTCCATATTGGGGATGATGCAGCGGCAGACGTAGAGAGCGCAGAAAAAAACGGCATCAGTCCCTGTCTGCTTTACAGCGGGATAGATCTTTTGGAGCAGACCGGGTATATGGGATTGTGGGAGTATACGGAATGTCTGTCGGACAGGATCAAAATCGGTATGTTTGTGGCAAATATTTTTAACAGCCCGTTTCAGTTTGAAACGGAGGAGTGCCGGATTGGAGTCTCTGCGGCTTCTGACATCGGTTATCTCTTTTGTGCGCCTGTGATCTGTGACTTTGTCCTGTGGTTTCGTGAGCAGGCGGAGAAATACCGGCTTGAAAATATTCTTTTTTGTGCCAGGGACGGCTATCTGGTCAAGCAATTGTATGATGCACTCTGTAATCAGACAGCGTCGGTTTATTTTCTGACTTCACGGATGGCTGCAATTCGGGCAGGGATGGAGAATGAAGAGGATATTAAGTATGTGGAGGGCATGAAGTTCAGCGGAAGCCTGTCACGGCAGCTTGAGGAGAGGTTTGGAATTCCGGTAAATGCAGAGGAGCAGGAGAACGGGCGGACAGGATTGCAGGATTATCGGCAGGAAATATGGAGCCGGGCGGCTGTAAGCAGGAAGAACTATGCTGCCTATATTGAGGGGCTGGGCTTAAAAAGAGGCACAACCGGTTTCTTTGATTTTGTGGCCAAGGGTACGACCCAGATGTACATTGGCAGGCTGATGGAGCAGCCTTTGAAGGGGATGTATTTTTGGCGTCTGGAGCAGGAACAGATGAAAGGAAAGGGTTTGGATATTATTACTTTTTTTGACAAGGAGGAGGCGGATGACAGTACGATATTTCGCGATTATTACATCCTGGAAACGATCCTGACGGCGCCTATGCCTTCGGTGAAAGAGTTTGACGCAGACGGCAGTCCGGTGTATGCGGAAGAAACCCGGAAAGGAAGGGATATTCAATGCTTTCAGGAGGCACAGGAAGGGATCAGGGAATATTTTGGACAATATCTGAAATTGTGTCCCATATCTGCCAGGAAGATCAATCAGAAGCTGGATGAGATCCTTTTGTCACTCATCCATGGGATAGAAATCACAGATTTGGATTTTCTGAATTTAAAGGTGGAAGATCCGTTTTTCAACCGTATGACGGATCTCACAGATATACTGTAAAAATGATTCCTGTGGGTGATGCAGGGTGCAGGTTTTTGATGTAGATGCAGTTCTAACGGGAAGCTGTTGTCTGTTGCCAGGGCAGGAGAAAAAGAGGGAAAATAATGGAATTTCAGCTCACAGCCTCCATGATGTGCGCCGATTACGGCCATCTGGAGCAGGAAGTAAAAAATCTGGAGGAAGGGGGGATTGACTCCTTCCACATCGACATCATGGATGGCCGCTATGTGCCGAACTTTGCCATGTCCCTGAACGACATGGCATACATAGCCGCGGCTGCGGACAAGCCCTTGGATGTCCATCTGATGATCGAGCATCCCAATAACAATATTGAGATTTTTTTAAAGAAGCTCCGCAGGGGAGACACGGTCTATATCCATCCGGAGGCGGAATACCACCCCTCCACTACCCTGCAGAAAATTATCAATGCAGGCATGATTCCGGGGATCGCGATTAATCCGGGAACCAGTATCGAGAATGTATATGAGATGCTTCGAATCGTGAAGAAGGTGCTGGTCATGTCGGTAAACCCGGGGAACGCCGGACAGATGTATCTTCCCTATGTGGGAGAAAAGATTGTCAGGCTGCTTTCCATCAAAAAAGAGATGGATTTCAAAACCTATTGGGACGGAGCCTGCGGCGCGGACAAGATACGGAAGTATGCCCCCCTGGGAATGGACGGCTTTGTCCTGGGTACCACCATGCTTTTCGGCAAGGGCCGGCCCTACGGGGAGGTTATTCGGGAAATCCGCGGAATGTGGAAGCCTGGGGGAGTGTGAAAGCCTGAGGGAATGTGAAAGCTTGGGGGAGTGTGAAAGTCTGGGGGAATGTGAAAGCCTGGGAGAGTGTGGAAGCCTGGGGGAATGTGAGCCGGTAGTATGCGGAAGGCGGAAACAGGAAGGAAAGGCGGGAGCAGGAACGGAAGCGGCGGGGGTTTGCCGGGAGAGGAATCGGATTGATGAAAGCGTATCTGTTGAGGGCGATAGGAGATTTTACATATGCAGACGTGGAACGGCCTGTATGCGCTGACGATGAGGTAATTGTGAGGGTGGCGGCTGCGGGTGTCTGCGGATCGGACATACCGAGAATATACAGATCCGGGGCGTATTCGTACCCGCTGATACCGGGGCACGAATTTGCCGGTACTGTGGCTGAGGCGGGGAAAAAAGCTGACGGGAATCGAATCGGTAAGCGGGTCGGTGTGTATCCTCTTATCCCCTGCAGGAAGTGCGGTCCCTGTGAGGCAGGGCAGTATGAGCTTTGCCGGAGCTATAGTTATCTGGGCTCCCGGCGGGCGGGAGGCTTCGCGGAATATGTGGCCGTGCCTGAGTGGAATCTGATCGAATTGCCGGAAGGTGTGTCTTTTGAACAGGCGGCAATGCTGGAGCCTATGGCAGTGGCGCTGCACGCCGTGCGCCGTTCGAAGATAAAGCGGGGACAGAGTGCGGCCATATGCGGTCTGGGGACAATCGGTCTGTTGGTGTATATGATTTTGGCTGATATGGGGCTGGAAAGGATCCTTCTGGTGGGAAATAAGGAATACCAGAGAGAAGCTGCCGCCGAATTGGGGTTTGATACAGATTATTTCTGCAACAATTCTTCAGAGAATGGTGACGAATGGCTTGCAGGAATGAGAGGATGGGGTGTGGGCGCCTTTTTTGACTGTGCGGGTACGGCTGAGTCAGCGGGGCTGGCGGTCCGGCATACGGCGCCGGGGGGCACGGTGATGCTTGTGGGCAACCCGGCCTCCGACATGACGTTTGACAAAAATACTTATTGGAAGATACTTCGGAACCAGCTGACTGTGAAAGGAACATGGAACTCCGCATTCAAGCATGAGGATAGGGATGACTGGCACCGGTGCCTGGATCTGACAGCCGGGAAAAAGGTAATGCCGGAGAAGCTGGTTTCCCACAGGCTGTCCCTTGACAGACTTGCGTGGGGGACGGAGCTGATGCGGGATAAGAAGGAAAATTATACGAAGGTTATGGTGTTGTTTTAGCCCAGGGAGGATAGGCCATGAACATTGCAGTGATTTTAGCGGGAGGGACAGGGAGCCGCACCGGCTGTGAAATTCCCAAGCAGTATCTGGAAGCATGGGGCAGGCCGATGATCGCCTTCTGCATGGAGACCTTTTTTACCCATGAAGATGTGGATGCGGTCCAGATTGTAGCCGAGGGGACGTGGAAGGAATTGATACTCCGCCAGATTACCCACCTGGAAGAGAAGGCTGTCAGGGAACAGGCCGCCGGAGGGAAAGCCGTCGGGGAAAAAACTGCGGGGGAAAAGGCCGCCGGAGGGAAAGCCGTCGGGGGAAACCCTGCGGGGGAACAGGCCGCCGGGGAAAAGGCCGTCGGGGGAAACCCTGCGGGGAAGAGGACTGTGGCGGGGCGGTTCCGGGGATTCTCGATGCCCGGGGCAAACCGGCAGATGTCCATATTAAATGCTCTTTCCAATATCCGGGAATATGCGGCGGAAGGCGACACGGTGATGATCCATGACGCTGCCCGCCCCTTCGTTACATCAGCGCAGATTTCGGCCTGTCTCAGGGCCATGGAGGGGCATGACGGTGTAATTCCGGTGCTGCCCATGAAGGACACGGTATACATGGGGGATGGGAAAAGAATATGTTCTCTGCTGGAGCGGGAGCGGATATATGCCGGTCAGGCACCGGAACTGTTCCTGTTTGGAAAATATTATGCGGCAAACATGGCGCTTCTGCCGGAGCGGATCCTGTCGGTGAACGGCTCTACGGAGCCGGCGGTGCTGGCAGGGATGGATATTGTGATGGTGGAGGGAGATGAAAATAATTTCAAAGTGACGACGGCGGGGGATGTAAAGCGGTTCCGGGAAAGGTGTGAAGGGAATGAAGATTTTCTAAGTCTGCAAAAGGCGCAGACAAAGAAAATCTAAGTCATTCCCTGAAGAATCGCAAGAGCGGCGATTCTTCCAAGCGTATTTATACGCTTTGCGCTATTTATACGCTTTGCGTTATTTATACGCTTTGCGCGACTTTTGCGCTTTGGTTTCACGGATTGTTTGTGCCGTCTTCGACGGCACTGCCGCCTGCGGCGGCATGTCTGGAAGTGTGAGGCCGATGTACTGTCTGTTTTCAAGGATATACCAGCCGGTCGCTTCTGCTCCAAAGGTCAGGAGGTGGACAGTAGTACAGGAATGTGCTATACTTCATTTCGAAATAACTTGGTTACTGACATATTTTGAGGGAGGAATACGAAGGTGATTTCATTACATGAGATAGCGTTTTCCAATCGGGATTTTTGGGCGGGTTTCATGGCGACTTCTTTTCCGACTGCATTAGAGGAAGAAACAGATATGTCATTGACCGAGCTCATTATAGAAAATGGAATGTGTGATACTAGCTGGTGGGATCATTTCACAAAATATTATGATGGAGTTTTAGAGAAATCAGACGGTTATGTTGATGACCCGGAGATACTTATTTACGAACTTGCTCCTGCCCAAACATTAAAAATTGAATTTCATCCTGGAGATACAGTATATTTCATCAATGATAAACAGATTGCCTGTACAGGAGGGCATTACAATATTCAAGTAATTCCATTCAAAGAGTTATGGAACCCTATAATAAACAAACAAATATTCCTTTTATTATTGCCTTTGGCGGTGATCGACAATTCAGATAAAGGCAAAGCAACACAAATTATATCAAATGTTTTGCAAGAAATCTTTGATAAACGCTTGTGCAGCCAATACGCAGATTGTATTGTAAATGGCTTAATATCGGAATGACTATTTCCCGTTTGTGAAATCAGCTGACGTATCAAAGACGGCGGATGCCTTGACTGCTGTTTTTATATAAGGAACCGCTGCTGTCGCGGCGGTTCCTTATATAAATTGTGTGTGCCTGGAAAAGCCCGGTACAATGACGGTGTCGGGGTACTCGGCGGGGCACTGCCTTTGTCGGGAGTGCTCTACAAACACCCTACAACAAAATCCTCGCTGTATGGCATATTTATTATGGATGCCGCAATTTTGATGACTTCTTCCAGTTCCAGCCGCTGGGCTTCAATTTCATATTCCACTCCATCCAGCGTAAACGAGGCCACATAAATGTCGTAATATCCAGCAGGCACATTAGAAATGCCGTCACCATAGGACAGGGCTGCGTGGCTGAGGGTAACGGGTACTCCGCCAAAGTCGGTAGTGCGCTCCTCATCTACCGGGAGAAGGCAACAGTGTAGGATACGCAGCCTGGACGCTCTGATGGTATATCCCCTTGGAATGGCAATGTCGTCATTAGACTTAGGGTTTCCGTCCTCCCCAAAGTCTACCCAGAAACCTCGGCCTGCCTGATCCTCAACAATGTTCCCGGTAGCTTTCTCCTGGACAATACGGCCCGACACAGCTTTTCCGCCCCCGGTAAGGCCATCGGGGACATAGTTGGGCGCTAACTCCCAGCCATAGTAGGTTCTGACACCCTCCGCATCCAAAATCTCCTCATTATAGAGAGCGGGATCCCGGTAAAGCGGGACGGCATGGAGGGCCGGCCCTGCCGACTCATTCACCACCACATTATCCCAGTTAATGGTGAGTTCTTTTTCGCCGGGGAGCTGTGTTGGTTCATCATTGTGCTGGGTATCGTTATCGCTGGCCACGGGCCCAAGATTAGGAGTGGGAGGCGGTAAAACTCCACCCGGCCCTTTCAAAAGGCCCGGTAATGCTGCCATAGCGACTGTAACAATCAAGCTGAAACACGCTGCCCCAGCGACCCATTTGACTGCACTGTTTGATTGGGCTCGCTTATATGCCCTCGCATCCAGCACGGCCTCATCGTTAATCCCCCCAATAGCATCCAAAATATTTTCAACGATCATTACAAAAATCCCTCACTTTCCAATCGGTTTAGAAGTTTTTTCCGTTGCCTGTGTAATATCATTTTTACCTTGCTATGTGAAAATCCAAATCTTTGAGCAATCTCGCCAATCGGGTCAAAATACCAATACCTGCAAATGAAAACCCGGCGTTCCATAGGGGACAGCGACATTACGAAACAGTCAATTAGCTGTGATAATTCAGCGGCTTCCACCTCATGCTCTACGCTTTGATTAGACGGAATACAGTCAGACAGTTCGTCAAGTACCAGCACAATTTCACCGCCGCCTCGCTTTTCCGCAGTACGTCCGCGCCATTTGTCAATAGATATTCTCCGCGTGATTTTTCCTAAAAATGCTGAGAGGATAGACGGGCGGTGGGGAGGAATGCTGTTCCATGCGTCAAGGTATGTATCATTTACACTTTCGTCTGCATCCTCAACATTTCCAAGGATGCCATAAGCGATGGAATAACAGTATTTTCCGTACTTTTTAGATGTTTCTGATATTGCATTTTCAGCGCGCGCCCAATAAAGATTGACAATACTATCATCTTCCATTTCCATACCTCCATTGTCTCCGGGAAGAGCTCTTCACCTATCTACTCGAAAAACAATCGTTTAGGTCACAAAAACCGAACAAAAATATTTGACTTATATCGCGCAAAAAAACCGCCCCTTTTCAAGGACGGCTTTTTGTGTAATGTGATAGTTTCGATCTTTTTTCGCCGCCGTTGGCGGCATGGCGGAAAGGGCACAGCTTTAATCTTTCTGCCAGCCGGTCCATGTAACCGCCGGTTTATAACCGATTTTTCTGTAAAATTCGTTATCGCCTCCGGTCATATGCGTTGCGCCGGACGCTTTCATTTTGCGATACAGCTCTGACAGGGCCGCCGAGGCAAGTCCTCTGTGCCGGTATTCGGGAATGGTGCAAAGGGGTTCCATATAGGCCAGCTTGTTTTCCGGTGTCCACCACATCCCTGCATAGCAGGCATACTCGTCTTTTTCATCGGCAATTACAACAGCCAGGTTCGGTGTGGCATGGGGAGCCACCTTCAGTAAATGACTGTTCTGCTCGTCCTGGCGGTTCCAGGGACCTTCTTCCTGTTCATGGTCAAAGCCCTTCCAGCAGCATTTTTCGATTTTATCCAGGTCAAAAGCCTGGGGATTTACAAAATGAAACCCCTCCGGCAGGGGATGATCCAGCGTATCGTTAAAATCAAACTGCATGTCCGTGCGTTCCCACTTTTGGCTGTAGCCCAGCCGTCCGGCAGCCTTTTTCAGTGCTTCCTGCCCTTCAAACAGGATCAGCTGGATGGCTTTTTCCCTGTGGGGCATATTGGCATCTGCATATGCGACCATCTCGTCTGCCAGCTCCTCATATCCTGGCCGCAGACTGAAATAAATGTCTGTCACCGGATTTTCGTAAAAGCAGAATGCCGCGATTTTTCCCTGGTCTTCCCAGATGCGGTTTTTGTATGACCAGGTAATATCCATCCAGGACGCAAAGGATGAATAAGCATACTCAAAAAAAGGAGCAGGCACACCGTTTCGCCAGTCCCGTTCATAAATATCCAGCAGGAACCGGTAGACGTTTCCGCAATCTGCCAGTACGCTGAAGGGTCTTGTGGTAATCTGTTTCATAAGTGAGTTCTCCTTTCTTAGTTGTCCGCCTGCGGGACTTCAGTGACAATACAAGTATATGAGAAATCCGCCGGTTATGCAAGTATCCGGAATGGATATAATTAGAATTGCAATGCTGTGGCAGCGGCAGTTTTTTCTGGTGTTGTACCAGGGATCTGTGATATAATGATTTTATTTCAGGCGGGAGATGGTCAAAGTGCCGTCTTCACAGTAATCTGGTATCGGAGGGCATGCAATGTTTTGGGATAAAGTATCAGGATGTTATGATTTTGCGGAAACCCTGTATAACGGAAAAGTGTACAGGGAGCTTGGCAGGCGTATTGCCGCAGAGATAGAACAGGGTGATGTTGTGCTGGAATGTGCCTGTGGTACGGGCGCTATCAGCAAATATGTCGCTCCTAAGTGCAGGCAGCTGATTGCAACGGATTTTTCTGTGGGCATGCTGAGACAGGCGGCCAAAAACTGTCGGAGCTGTACTAATGTGAAGTTCATGCGTGCGGATCTGACACATTTAAAATGCCGTGATAACAGATTTGATAAGGTGATTGCGGGGAACGTGATCCATTTGCTGCAAGATCCCCATGGGGCAGTCAGAGAGCTGGAAAGAGTGTGCAAAATCGGCGGCAGGATTATTATACCCACATATATTAACGCATCTTCAGGGGTAAATCAAAAGGCTGTGCGGCTGCTGCAAATTGCAGGGGCAGATTTTAAACGGCAGTTTGATATGGACTCGTACAGAAAGTTTTTTGAGGATGCCAGATATCAGAATGTGGAGTATTTTATGATTTCCGGCAGGATGCCCTGCGCTGTGGCGGTGATCACAAAGGAACATGGGAAAGCGTCCTTTCCGGCATGAAGGTAAGAGCTCAGACAGGCCGTGGAACCGCTGCCCGGAAGGAGCGGAATCACAGTTACAGTTCAACCGATGGCTGAACCGCAACGAATCACACAGATAATAAGGAATCGTCCTTGTGTTTTCCAGGAGCAGGGTTTATAATGTGTTGTGGAAACCGGAGAACGGCAAGGTGCTGCCGGGCCGCGTTCCCGGTGACGGTTTCCGGAGAATAAGCGTTTTCATAATTTCACATAATTTACAGTAAGAAAGGATGAGGAAAATGACAAAGATAGATGTGTTTTCGGGGTTTTTAGGGGCGGGAAAGACGACCCTGATTAAGAAGCTGCTGAAGGAGGCTATGGACGGCAGTAAGACAGTGCTGATTGAAAACGAATTCGGTGAGATCGGCATTGACGGAGGCTTTCTGAAGGAGGCCGGCATTGAGATTAAGGAAATGAATTCCGGCTGTATCTGCTGCTCCCTGGTGGGAGACTTTGGGGCTTCGCTGAAGGAGGTCATTGAGACTTATGCTCCGGAGCGGATTCTCATCGAGCCTTCCGGCGTGGGCAAGCTTTCCGATGTGTTGAAGGCGGTGGAGAATGTGGCATCGGATCTGGACGTGCAGGTAAACAGCGCCGTGGCGGTGGTGGACGCTTCCAAGGCGAAAATGTATATTAAGAATTTCGGTGAGTTTTTTATCAATCAGATAGCCTTTGCGGGGACGGTTATCTTAAGCAGGACGGACAAGGTGAGCCAGGAGAAGCTGAATGAATGTGCTGCACTTGTCCGTGAGCATAATGAGAAGGCAACGATTATAACAACGCCCTTAGACCAGCTGGAGGGGAAGGCTGTGCTGGAGACCATTGAGGGGGCGGATACCCTGGACGAAATGATGCGGGAAATGATGGAGCAGCTGCATGATGAAGACGAGCATGAGCATCATCACCACCACGGGGACGAGCATCATCATGAAGACGGGGAGGGCTCCTGCTGCGGCCATCATCATGACGGCGGGGACGAGGGGCACGGGCATTGCTGCCATGACGAGGAAGGCCATGAGCATCACCATGACGGGCACGGGCATTGCTGCCATGACGAGGAAGGCCATGAGCATCAGCATGACGGGCACGGGCATTGCTGCCATGACGAGGAAGGCCATGAGCATCACCATGACGGGCACGGGCATTGCTGCCATGACGAGGAGGACCATGAGCATCACCATGACGGGCACGGGCATTGCTGCCATGGCGAGGAGGGCCATGAGCATCACCACGGCCACCATCATCACCATGCGGATGAGGTGTTTACAAGCTGGGGCAGGGAGACGCCTGCCAGGTTTACCGCCGAAAAGATTGAGAGCATCCTGACGGCCCTGGACAGCGGGGAGTACGGTGCAATCCTGCGCTCCAAGGGAATGGTTCCCGCTGAGGACGGCACCTGGATTTACTTTGACTATGTGCCGGAAGAGCATGACATCAGGGCAGGAAAGCCGGAGGTGACGGGAAAATTCTGCGTCATTGGCGCCGGACTGAAGGAAGATAAGCTGGAGGAACTGTTTCGATAAAGAATGTCTGTGAGAAAGGCGACGGAAATGAAACCCGTATATGTGATCAACGGCTTTCTGGAAAGCGGAAAGACGGAATTTATCAGTTTTACCCTGTCACAGCCCTATTTTCAGATCAAGGGCAAGACCCTGCTGCTGTTGTGTGAGGAAGGGGAAAATGAATATGACGAGGCTCTTTTGAAAAGAAGCCGCACGGAAGTGGAGCTGGTGGAGGAGGAAGCAGACTTTACGCCGGAGAAGCTGACCGAGCTGGAGAAGAAGCATAAGCCGGAGAGGATCATTATCGAATACAACGGTATGTGGAATTACAAGAATGCGAAGCTGCCCTGGTATTGGAATATCGAGCAGCAGATCACCATAATTGACGGCTCCACTTTCCCCATGTATTATACAAATATGCGTTCCCTGCTGGCGGAGATGATCCGCGGCTCCGAGATGATTATTTTTAACCGCTGTGATACCGTCAGGGATCAGCTGAATACCTACAAAAGAAATGTGAAGGCCGTGAATGCCAAAGCGGATGTGGTCTTTGAGGATTCTGACGGTGAAATTGACGAGATTTTTGAGGAGGATCTGCCGTTTGACCTGAAGCAGGAGACCATAGTATTGGATAACAATGGTTATGGAATCTGGTACCTGGATTCCATGGACCATTTGGAAAGATATATCGGCAAAAAGCTGCAGTTTGTGGCAATGGTGCTGAAACCGGACAATTTCCCGGAAGGGTATTTCGTGCCCGGCCGTATGGCCATGACCTGCTGTGCGGAGGATATGGCATTTTTAGGCTATGCCTGTGAATATGCGGGAACCGGAGACCTGAAACAGAAAGAATGGGTCAAAGTGACGGCTACCGTGTCGAAGGAATACTTTGAAGATTATAAAGGAGAAGGCCCTGTCCTGCATGCGGTAAGCGTCGAAAAGACAAAGGCGCCCAGGGAAGAGGTCATCAGTTTCACATAATGGAAGAACAGCAGCTAAGAAAAAGATTTCATGACCTGGCGGAGCGCTCCTTTGCCCGGGATCTGTTTACCTTTACCGGATTCCTGGGGCTGGGGGAACAGGATGTTTTCTGGCAGGAGGAGCCGAGGCTGAAGTATGCGGGGTATGCTTTATACGGAGGCTGTGAAGGGGCGGACCGGGTGATGGTCCGCTTCGGAAATGCTGAAAAATGCGGTTATGAGGTGCCGTTTCCCGTTGTGTGCATCCACATTGTGCCGCTGTCCAGCAGGTTTGCGGATGATCTGAATCACAGGGATTTCCTGGGGGCGCTGATGAATCTGGGGATTGACAGAAGCACCCTGGGGGATATAAGGGCCGGCGAAAAGCAGGCTTATCTTTTTTGCCTGGATTCCGTTGCGGGATTTATCTGTGAAAATCTGGACAAGGTCAGGCATACCAGCGTGAGATGCTCCGTGGTGGAGGATGCCGGGAATCTGGCTGCGGAAGAGCCGGAACGAATCAGCATACAGGTGCAGTCGGTTCGGGCAGATGCAGTGCTGGCGAAGGTTTATAACCTGTCAAGGGAAAAGAGCCTGGAGTTGTTTCGGGCAGGAAAGGTTTTTGTAAACGGCAGGGCCTGTGAAAATAACGCCAGATCCCTGAAGGCAGGAGATGTGGTAAATGCCAGGGGCTATGGAAAGCTGCGGCTGGAAGAGGGCAGCAGGGAGACCAGAAAGGGAAAGCTGGCTATAGATGTGGCGGTATACAGATAGCGGTGCCGCCGGCGGAAGCAATTTCCGCGGCTGCCTGCGCCGGCGGCACGGGCATGACGGGAAGTATGGCGGGAAGCATTTCAGGCGGCAGGAAGGAAGATTATGTATCAGTATTCGGTGATCCAATGGCTGTTTCTATTCTATTTCTATTGTTTTGGCGGGTGGTGCTTTGAGTCCGCCTATGTTTCCGTGAAGAACAGGAAGCCCACAAACCGGGGATTCATGCGAGGCCCCTTTCTGCCGATCTATGGGAGCGGTGCGGTCATGATGCTGGTGGTGTCCATGCCGTTTCAGGGGATGGAGCTGCCCTGGCGGGTGGTATTTACCTATCTTGCGGGAGTAGTGGGAGCCACGGTCCTGGAATACATTACGGGTGTTGTGATGGAAGCGCTGTTCAAGGTCAGGTATTGGGATTATTCTAATCAGAAGTTTAATTTCCAGGGACATATCTGCCTTAGCTCCAGCCTGGCCTGGGGTATGATTACCATTGTCATGACGGAGTTCATTCATGACCCGGTGGAGCGGATTGTGCTGATGATCCCGGGGCAGGTGCTCAGCGGCGTCACCCTGGTTTTGACAGCAGGGATATTTGCGGACTTTGCCCTGTCCTTTAAGGCAGCCATTGATCTCCGCGGCGTGCTGGATCGGATGAAGCAGGCGAAGGAGGAAATGCTGGCGATACAGAAGCGCCTGGATGCAATCATGTCATCGGCAGGGGGAAGCAGGGGAAACCAGAGGGAGGAATTCTCGGGCACTGCTTCCGAGCTGAAGAAGAGCATTGAAGGCAAGCTGGAGAGTATCAAGAATATGGTGCTTACCAGGCCCGGGGAGTACCTTGAGAGTGTCAAAAGCGAGCTGTTGGATCTGCGGGCCAAATATATGGTAAATAAAGAAAGCCATGAGCGTCTCAGCAGTCTCAGGGACTTTTTCCTGAAAAGCCTGATCCGATCCAATCCGAGAATGACTTCGGTAGAATATAAGGAGCCTCTGGAAGAGCTGAAGGAGAAGCTGGAAGGGAAAAAGAAGCTGGAAGGGAAAGAGAAGCTGGAAGGGAAAGAGAAGCTGGAAGGGAAAGAGATCCTGGAAGAGAAAGAGATCCTGGGGGAAGGGAAGAAAGGTGAGCTTGAAGCCGCTGCCAGGGAAGAAGAATGAAGTCCCGGAGAAAAGCCTTTGTGAAAGTGGATAAGTGAAGGGAATGAATAAAAACGGCATTTCGGCCCGGATGGGCTGGCGGCCGTTTTTTGTGTATGTTAAAGAGTTCTTAAAGAATTTCCCTGTTTATTGTTAAAAGTTATTTTGATAAAATGACAGTAAAGATGACAGCGAGGAGACGGAGTATGTATAATATTTTAATCTGCGACGACGAAAGGGATATTGTGAATGCCCTGAAAATTTACCTCAATGATGCAAATTATACCTTGTATGAAGCCTATAACGGGAAAGAAGCCCTGAAGGTGGTGGAGGAGCATGACATTCATCTGGTGCTGCTGGATATTATGATGCCGGAGATGGACGGTATGGAGGCTATGGTAAAGATCAGGGAGAAGAGCAATGTCCCGGTGATCCTTCTGACGGCAAAATCCGAGGATACGGATAAGATCCTGGGCCTGACGGTGGGAGCGGATGATTATATTACCAAGCCCTTTCATCCGGTAGAAGTGGCTGCCAGATGCAGGTCACAGCTGCGCAGATATATGCAGCTGGGGGCAGGAAATATATCTGCGGCCACCCTGCAGTGCGGGGCCATTGAACTGGACGACGGGGAAAAGCGGGTGACACTGGATGGGGAAGAGGTATCCCTGACTCCCACGGAGTACGATATTTTAAAGCTGTTGATGCAGCATCCCGGGCAGGTGTTTTCGCCGAAGGAAATATATCGGAGGATCTGGAATGACCTGCCCTATGGCAGTGAAAATACGGTGGCGGTACATATCAGGCATCTGCGGGAGAAGCTGGAGATCAATCCTGCAGAACCCAGATATTTAAAGGTAGTCTGGGGGCAGGGCTATAAGATGGAGAAAGGGAGGCTATAGTGATGAGGGAAAGAAAGCAGGCAAAGGCCGAGGGGACGGAAGAAGTGAAAGAGCAGGAGCAGGCAAAGGCCGAGGGGACGGAAGAAGTGAAAGAGCAGGAGCAGGCAAGGGCCGAGGGGACGGAAGAAGCCAAAGAACAGGAGCAGGCAAAGGCCGAGCAGAAACATCGTTTCAGGCTGAGAGGATGTTTTGCCGCAAAGGCGATGGCAGTTGTGCTGATCTTTATTGCCGTAGCCATGTGTGCAGCGGGCGCTGTGGTCATCTATGCCGGGGTGGAGGAAAATATGTATTTCAACAGCCTCGATACGGTATTGAAGGGTACACTTGTCAGCAGCCAGGCGAATTCCATTGCCTATAGATTAAAGGATGCCCTGGGGGATGGCGGAGAGGAGATGGCTCGGTGGTATCTGGAGGATAAGAATGTAGAGGCGGCAATTCTGAAGCCTGAGGATAAGGGGATCTTGGGCAGCAGTGTATTTGTCTGGAAAAGTTATGAGGACGAGGAGGCATTGGAAGAAAACGGTTTCTATTCGTCCATGTATGGAGACGTGCTGGTAACGTTTCATCCTTCTGAGGTATCTTTCGGCGGAACTGCGATAACAGACGGGGCAAAAGAGGCGGTGGCGGTGCCGTATATTGTCAGAGTGTTCTTTGATCCCCGGTTCGAGAAGCAGGACGATTTAAGAGAGGTTGCCTGGCTGATAGAGCTGTTATACCGTTTCCGGTATGCGGCCTTCTGGCTGTGTGGAGGCGGCGCTTTGCTGCTGGTGTCCTGTGTCATTTTCCTGCTGTGCGGTGCCGGACATAAGAACGGCAGGGAAGGGATCGTTCCCGGACTTCTGACAGGGATTCCCTTTGATGTGATGATCCTTGGCATGGGGTTTGGGCTGTATGTGGTATGGCGGTTGGTGTTGGAGATGCAGTATTACTTTTCATACTATGCTGCCGCGGCGGCTATGGGGATTGCCATTCTGGTGCTGGGGCTGCTCTTTCTCTGGGATCTGGCGATCCGGCTGAAGCTGGGAAAGCTGTGGCGGCATACCCTTATCTTTTGGGCGGCCCGGTTCCTGAAGAAGGTGGTACGGGCGTTGTGGCGGCTGATAAGGGGAATTCCGCTGGTATGGACGGCCGTCGCCGCTTATATGGCAGTCTGTCTGCTGGAAATTCTGGGTATTTCCCGCTTTACCCGCATGAGAAGCGGCGGCTGGCTGGTCTGGTGTATGGAAAAGGCGGTATTGTTTGCCTTGGTGCTCTATCTTGCTTTGATCTGCAGAAAGCTGCTGAAGGCAAGCCGTGAGCTGGCAGCGGGGCATGAGGAGTACCGGGTGGACACCAGGCCCATGGTAGGGGCTTTTCTGGAGCATGGGGAGAATCTGAACAGCATAGGCCGGGGTGTTTCCAGGGCCGTGGAAGAAAAGATGAAAAGCGAGCGCCTGAAGACGGAGCTGATCAGCAATGTGTCCCATGACCTGAAGACGCCTTTGACTTCAATCATCAATTACGCGGAGCTGATCGGCAGGGAAGAGACGGAAAATGCGGCCATTCAGGAATACGCGGAGGTACTTCTGCGGCAGTCGGGCAGGTTAAAGAGGCTGTTGGAGAATCTGGTGGAGGTGTCCAAGGCCGTCACAGGCAGTATGGAAGTAAATCTTGAGCCCTGT
>CAJTKW010000016.1:27936-33852 GCA_910577035.1 uncultured Acetatifactor sp. | reverse complement strand
GGGAATATCAGCAGAGAATGGAAGAGAAGGGGCTGGAGCTGAGGGTGAGCCAGCCGGAGGAGCCGGTGAGGATTCTGGCGGACGGCAGGCATTTATGGAGAGTCTTTGATAATCTTTTAAATAATATCTGCAAGTATGCCCAGGAAGGTTCCAGAGTGTACCTGACCCTGGAACAAAAGGAAGGAAAGGTATTTATCATTTTCCGCAATATGTCAGGATATGCGCTGGATATTTCGCCCCAGGAGCTGGAAGAGCGCTTTGTGCGGGGGGACAAATCAAGGCATATGGAGGGGAACGGCCTGGGGTTGTCCATTGCAAAGAGCCTGACGGAGCTGCAGAAGGGGCAGATGAATATAGTGATCGACGGTGATTTATTCAAGGTAACGCTGACCTTTACCCCGCTGCAGCCTGAGGCATACGGGCGGCAGAAGGATCTCGGATGATCTGGCTGGGGTGATTGACGGAAACAGACGGCCTGTGGTATGATAACTGGGAAAACAACTGGAAAAACAACTGTTATCGTAGTGGTTTGAACAGGAAAAGGAGGCTGAAAATGGCAAGGTCAAAGGTCTATTTTACCAGAGAGATCACGCCTCAGGCGATGGTCCGTATGTATGAGACACTGGGGATAAAGCTGCCGGGCAGGGTGGCGGTGAAGCTGCACTCCGGCGAGGTGGGAAACCAGAATTTCCTGCGTCCGGACTTTATGAAGCCTGTAATCGACCATGTAAAGGGTACGATTGTGGAATGCAATACGGCTTACGAGGGGCAGCGGAATACCACGGAGGCCCATAAAGCAACGATGAAGCTCCACGGCTGGACGGATATTGCAGAGGTGGATATTATGGATGAGACAGGGGAACTGGAGCTGCCCGTTCCGGACGGCAGGCGGATTCATAAGAATTTCGTGGGAGCCAATCTGAAAAAGTATGATTCCATGCTGGTACTGTCCCATTTCAAGGGACATCCCATGGGGGGCTTTGGCGGGGCACTGAAGAATATTTCCATCGGCATTGCGTCATCCCACGGCAAGGCTTATATCCACGGCGCCGGCAACGTGGCGAAAATATGGTCTTCTGACCATGATTCCTTCCTGGAATCCATGGCAGACGCTGCAAAGTCCGTGCTGGATTATTTCGGAGAGAAGATTGTGTTTATCAATGTAATGAAAAATATGTCCGTGGACTGCGACTGCTGTGCCGTAGCGGAGGATCCTGCCATGGCGGATATAGGGATACTGGCGTCCGTCGATCCTGTGGCGCTGGATCAGGCCTGTCTTGACCTGGTCTATGCCTCGGACGACCCCGGCAGAGAGCATCTGCTAGAGAGGATCGAATCCAGGAACGGGGTCCATACGGTGGAAGCCGCTGCCGCGCTGGGGGCCGGCAGCAGAGAGTATGAGCTGGTGGAAATCAGCGGTTGATCTTGGCCGTTTCCGTGTATTTTTCTTCACAGTATTTACAGCGGTAGGTTTCCTTTTCGGCGTCAGCCAGGTAAAAGATATGGGGCAGCTCCTGTTCGATGGAGGTGATGCACCTGGGATTGTGGCAGCGAATGACATTTTTAATCTGCCCGGGAAGCACCAGTACCTTCTTTTCCACAATGTCACCGTTTTTGATTACGTTGACGGTGATGTTGTGGTCAATGAAGGCCAGGACATCCAGGTCCAGCATATCTATATCACATTCTACCTTTAATATATCTTTTTTTCCCATTTTGTCGCTGCGGGCGTTTTTAATGATGGCCACGGTGCAGTCCAGCTTATCCAGCTGCAGGTGCTCATATATGTCCAGGCTTTTACCGGCCTTGATATGATCCAGTACAAAGCCCTCTTCGATTTTTCCTACATTCAGCATAATTCCTCCCATTCCGCCGCAGTGTATGGTATGCGGCATTTCAGTTAATGTGGTCCTTGCCGGCTCCTGTGTGCCCTGTGAGAATCAAAGCGGATTATTTTGTGATGCCGATTCCAGCAGGGTGAGGATCAGGGCCATACGGACGTAGACTCCGTACTGCGCCTGCCGGAAATAAGCTGCCCTGGGATCGGCGTCTACCTCCACGGAGATTTCATTCACCCTGGGCAGAGGGTGGAGCACCAGCATGTCCTTCCCGGCCAGCTCCATCTTGGCGGTATCCAGGATATAGAAGTCTTTCAGACGGATATAATCTTCTTCATTAAAGAAGCGTTCTTTCTGCACCCGGGTCATATAGAGCAGGTCAAGCTCCGGCATCACGTCTTCCAGACGGATGACCTCTCTGTAGGAGATGCCTTTGTCCCGGAGCATTTCCGTAATATAATCGGGACACTTGAGCTCTTCGGGAGAGATGAAGAGGAAGCGGATATTGTCATAGCGCACCAGGGCGTTGATGAGGGAGTGGACGGTTCTGCCGAATTTCAGGTCTCCACACAGGCCAATGGTAAAATTTCCCAGGGATCCCTTCAGGCTGCGGATGGTCAGCAGGTCGGTGAGGGTCTGGGTGGGGTGTTGATGTCCTCCGTCACCGGCATTGATTACGGGGATTTTGGACTTTTCGGCAGCTACCATGGGAGCGCCCTCTTTGGGGTGGCGCATGGCACAAATGTCCGCATAGCAGGAGATGATGCGGATTGTGTCGGATACGCTCTCGCCCTTGGAGGCGGAGGAGGAAGCGGCGTCAGAGAAGCCGATCACGCGGCCCCCCAGGCGGATCATGGCGGACTCAAAGCTTAGGCGGGTTCTGGTGCTGGGTTCGTAAAAGCAGGTGGCAAGAATTCTGCCGTCGCAGGCGTGAGCGTACTTCGAAGGATTGCGCTCAATATCGTTGGCAAGGTCGAAGAGCCGATCCAGCTCCTCGGGGGTGAAGTCCAGGGGACTCATCAGATGTCTCATAGGGATACCATTCCTTTCTGTAAATCTATGTGCGCAAAAAGAGTCGAAGAGAAAACTCTTCGACTCCGGTATTCAGGATGAAAATGTCAACAGCTCTTCCACGGGCTTGCGTCTGGGGGCAGCGGGAGATTTTCCGGGATAACCGATGGGAATAAGAGCCACCAGCTCTCTGCCTTCGGGAAGGCCGAGAACCTTTGCCGCTTCCGCTTCATCGAAAAGCCCCATGATGACAGTCCCGAGGCCCTGCTCGTATGCTGCCAGACAGAATGCCTCGCTGGCAATGCCGGCATCATACATCTGCCAGCCGGTTCCCTTGGGGGTGGAGAAAGAACCGTCCCTCTCATAACCGCTGCGTCCGGTGATCATCGTAACCGCAATTACCATGGGAGCCTGTTCCATGATTACGCCGTTTCCGGGATAGAGGGAGGTACACCCGGCAAGGGCCTTTTTGGTATCGCCTTCCACGGCAATATAACGGGTAATCTGTGTGTTCTTCCAACTGGGAGCGTAGGAAGCAGTCTCAACGATCTTTTGAATCAATTCATGGGACACCGGCTGATCCGTAAAACTGCGGATGCTTCTGCGTCCTGTAATGCACTCGTTAGCTGTCATTTTATTACCTCCATAGTTTTTTCACTATTCCTGACATGCCGGCGCAGCCGGCAGCAGTGCCGCTGATGGCGGCACAAACAATCGGTGAAATCGTGCAGGAAGAATCGCCGCTCTTGCGATTCTTCCCGGAATGACTTAGATTTTCTTAGCGGACGTACTTTGACCGCTTAGAAAATCTTCATTCCGTTCACACTTTTATCATACCACGACGGGACAGGAGTTTCAATGGGACAAGAGGAATTTTAGAGAAAAAGGTTTTGCATATGGGGGAGATATGCACTATAATAAAGCCAGAAATATCAGAAAGGAAGGTATGGAGGATGGAATTTGTAGAAAGAAAGCGATGGCTGTTTTTGGGATTGCCCTTTACCTTTACCAAATATACGATCAGGGAGGAGATCATAACCATAGACGAGGGGCTGTTGAAGACGGTGGAGAATGACTGCTATATGTATAAGGTGCAGGATGTACAGCACAGTGCCAGTCTGGCGGAGAAGATGTTCGGTCTGGGTACGGTGATCTGCTTTACGGGAGATACCACCCATGCCCAGCTGATTTTAAAGCATATCAGGCATTCCAAGGCCGTGAAGGATTTTATTCTGGAGCAGTCCGAGGTGGCGAGAAGAAAGCGCCGTACCATGAACATGCTTGACATCGGTACCGGCGATATGCAGGATGCGGATGACCTGGATTTGGATTAAAGCACGGTAACAGCAAATACCCCGCCGATTCAGGGCGGGGTATTTGACGGTGTGTTCAGCAGGCGCTCAAACAGTAATCCGGCCACGAACCAGAAAGGGGCGAAGTCCAGGCGGATCAGGCGGTTTACGTGCCATCTGTTCCTGCCGTAGTTCCACGGGCAGAGCTTCAGCCTGGAAAGCAGGCTGCCGGTGAGGTATTCAACGGTAAAAATAAGATTCATATAGGTCAGGCCGCGGAACCAGGCGGGCTTTTTCCTAAGAAGCCGGCTTACAGGCGCAAGGACGGCGGCGCAGCCATAGATGGGAAACATCCAGATAGAGGTCATGCCCTTTAAGGTAAAATCCCGTCTGCGGAGGGAGTCCAGGGAGGTGAAAACAATCTCCATACACCAACCGGTGAGGCCGCACTTTATAAAGTTTTTGGCGAAGGTTCCGATACTTTGTTTCATGATGTCAGTCCTTTTTTGTCATAGTATTGACAGGAATAAGGAAAACTATGTATGTTTGCGGGAAGGCGGAGTAGATGAAGGAACGGGAAGTGGTGGAATACATTGAACAGATAAGCGGTCTGGGGATTGTGCCCGGCCTGGGCAGCATCAGGGAATTATGTGAAAGACTGGGTAACCCTCAGCAGTCCCTGAGGTTTGTCCATGTGGCAGGCACCAACGGAAAGGGGTCTGTGTCCGCTTACATCGGGGCGGCTCTGAAATCCGGAGGCTATCGTGTGGGAAGATATATATCGCCTGTTATTTTTGAGTACAGAGAAAAAATACAGGTAAATGACAGGTATATTACCAGAGAAGCGCTGGGACGTCTGGCAGAGCAGGTCAGGCAGGCCTGTGACGGGATGACGGCGGAGGGATGGCCACAGCCTACGGCCTTTGAGGTGGAGACGGCCATGGCTTTTCTTTATTTCAGGGAAAAGAGCTGCGACATCGTGGTGCTGGAGACGGGCATGGGGGGGCTTCTGGACGCCACAAATATCATTGACAGTACCGTTTTGGCAGTTATTACTTCCGTCAGCATGGACCATATGCGGTTCCTGGGGAACAGCCTGGAGGAGATCGCGGCGCAGAAGGCCGGGATTCTGAAAAAGGGTGTTCCGGCGGTGAGTGCGAAGCAGCAGCCGGAGGCGGAAAAAGTGATTGCAGAACGGGCCGCGGAGCTGCATTGTCCCCTGACGGTGGCAGAGCCTGCCGGAATTACCCATGTCAGGTACGGGCTGGAGAAGCAGCGCTTCAGCTATGGCGGCCTGGCGGGGCTGGAGATTCCTCTGGCAGGGAAATATCAGGTGGAGAACGGGGCGCTGGCAGTGGAGGCGCTGAAGATTCTGGGAGAGCAGGGGTTTCCGCTGACGGAGCAGAAGCTGCGTCAGGGACTGATGCAGACAGTCTGGGACGGCCGCTTTACGGTGGCAGGCAGGCGGCCCTTCTTTATCATAGACGGCGCCCACAATGAGGACGGGGCCAAAAGACTGGCAGAATCTCTGGAATTCTATTTTACAAATAAGAGAATTATCTATATAATGGGAGTGTTGAAGGATAAGGAGTACGGGAAGATGATTGCACTGACCCATGCCCTGGCGGATCAGATCATTACCGTGGCCCCTCCGGACAATCCCAGGGCGCTTCCCGCCTATGAGCTGGCCCGGGAGGCGGCGAAGTTCCACTCCGATGTGACAGCGGTGGACAGCCCTGAGGAGGCGGTGGAGATGGCCGGCCTGCTTGCCGGTA
>CAJTKW010000016.1:22997-27926 GCA_910577035.1 uncultured Acetatifactor sp. | reverse complement strand
TGTTATCGTTGCTTTTGGCACATTGTCATTTGCAGGTCGGTTGATGAGAATTGTGGGGTACCGACAGAAGTGAAGGTGTGAACGGAATGAAGATTTTTAAGCGGTCAAGAGGGGCATGGCCACCTCTTTAGTACGCCCGTTAAGAAAATCTAAGTCATTCTTCGAAGAAAAATCTAAGTCATTCTTCGAAGAATCGCAGGAGCGGCGATTCTTCCTGCGCGGTTTCACGGATTGTTTGTGCCGCCATCAGTGGTACTGGCGGCGGCGCCGGCATGTCGGGAAGTGTGAAGAAGTGTGAAGAGAAGTTCTAAGGCTCGCAGCAATGGAGGTTAAAATGGTAGATCAGGATAAGATACGGAAGGCCGTCAGGCTTCTGCTGGAGGGAATGGGAGAAGATACCGGCAGGGAGGGGCTGGCGGAGACCCCCGACAGGATCGCGAGGATGTATGCGGAGATTTTTGCCGGGGCGGAAGAGGATGCCGCCGTCCCGCTGTCGAAGGTGTTTACCGTGGACAGCAGTGAGATGGTGCTGGAGAAGGATATTGTCTTTTATTCCATGTGTGAGCACCATATGATGCCCTTTTTCGGCAAGGCCCATGTGGCCTATATCCCTGACGGGAAGGTGGTGGGCTTAAGCAAGCTGGCAAGGACGGTGGAAATTTATGCCAAAAGGCTTCAGATCCAGGAGAGGCTGACAGGGCAGATTGCAGACGCACTTATGGAGCATCTTGCACCCAGGGGAGTTATGGTGGTGCTGGAGGCGGAGCATATGTGCATGACCATGCGGGGAGTGAAAAAGCCCGGCAGTAAGACCGTGAGCGTGGCAGTCAGGGGAATTTTTGAAAATAGCGGAGAGCTGCAAGACCGCTTTTTTCAAATGCTGCGGCTGGAGATGGGGAGCAGGATAGATGGATAGGATCAATGAAATATTAAATCATCATTTATTTATTCAGCATTTAAGAAAAAATATGGCGGCAGAGGCGGAGCGGCGCTTCTGCCGTCATGATATGGCCCATTTCCTGGATGTGGCCAGGATCGGCATGATTATGAATATGGCAGAGGGGCTGGGACTTTCCGGGGATTTGATATACGGGGCGGCACTGCTGCATGATCTGGGTAAGCACAGGCAGTATGAGGAAGGCATTCCTCATGAGGAGGCCAGTGCGCGCATCGCGCCGGGCATACTCCGGGACTGCGGATTTGATGATAACGAAACAAGTGTTATCATAGATGCCATCCGGCAGCACAGGAACAGGGAAACGGGGGCAGAGAGAAATCTCAGAGGCCTGTTATACCGGGCTGATAAGGCCAGCCGTCCTTGTTTTCTCTGTGACGCAGAGCAGGAATGCAGCTGGGATGACAAAAAAAAGAACAGGCGGATTGTTTACTGAGGAGGTTAGTGTGAGGATAGGCAGCAAAGAGTTTCAGACAGAAGGACATACCTATGTGATGGGAATCCTCAATGTCACGCCGGATTCCTTTTCAGACGGGGGAAAATGGAACGACAGGGACAGGGCCCTGAGACATGTGGAGGAAATGGTGGAGCAGGGAGCGGACCTGATCGATGTGGGCGGTGAGTCCACGAGGCCGGGCTATACCCCGGTGGGGGAAGAGGAAGAGATTGCCAGAACGGAGCCGATTATCCGGGCGGTGAAGGAGCATTTTGACGTGCCGGTCTCTCTGGATACCTGGAAAGCGGAAGTAGCCAGGGCGGGGATTCAGGCGGGAGCGGATCTGATTAATGATATTTGGGGCTTAAAGAAGGACGGAGAAATGGCGGAGGTCATTGCCGAGAGCGGCCTGCCCTGCTGTCTGATGCACAATCGGCAAAATGTGGAATATCACAGTTTTATGCAGGAGGTGGCGGCAGACCTTGCCGAGACCATTCGTCTGGCAGAAGAAGCGGGGATTGGGGACGACAGGATCATATTAGACCCCGGCGTGGGGTTTGCCAAGTCCTGTGAACAGAACCTGGAGATTATCAACTGTCTGGAGGAGCTGAAGGTGTTCGGCTATCCGCTGCTTTTGGGCTGCAGCCGTAAATCGGTGATCGGCCTGACACTGGATCTGCCCCTGGAGCAGAGGCTGGAGGGAACCCTGGCAACCACGGTGGTCGGCGTGATGAAAGGCTGTATGTTCGTACGGGTGCATGATGTAAGGGAAAATGTCCGTGCGGTGCGGATGACAGAGGCGATATTGAGAGGAGGGAGAGGCTGATGTACAGCCATGAGGCGAAAGACAAAATTATCATTGAAAAGCTGGAGATTTATGCTTACCACGGCGTTTATCCCGAGGAGAAAAGGAAGGGACAGGTCTTTTTGGTAAATGCCGTTCTTGAAACCGACGTACACAGGGCCGGGGCAGAAGACCGGATTGAGCATACCACAGATTACGGAGCCGTCTGTATGTTTATCGACGGCTGGATGAAGATGAATACAAAATATACCCTGGAGGCGGTGGCGGAAAACCTGGCAAGGGATATACTGTTGAATTTTCATCTGGTCCGGGGGCTGGATCTGGAAATCTGCAAGCCGGAGGCTCCGATTCCGCTTCCCTTTGAGTCGGTTTCCGTGAGGATACACAGGGGATGGCACAGGGTTTATCTTGGAATCGGCTCCAACCTGGGAGACCGGGAAACCTATATTGCGAATGCCGTGCAGGCACTGCAGGCCCATCCCCGGATCAGGCTTGTCAGGGTGTCCGACATCATCGAGACAGAGCCTTATGGGGGAGTGGAGCAGGGGAATTTCCTCAACGGCGTCATCCAGGCGGAAACCCTGCTGGAACCGGAGGAGCTTCTGGAGGCTCTTCATGAAATCGAAAACGGTGCAGGCAGGGAGCGGGTGCAGCATTGGGGCCCCAGGACGCTGGATCTGGACATACTGTTTTATGATAAGCTGGTCTATGAGAGCGATTCCCTGGTGATTCCCCATCCTGATCTGCAGAACCGGCGATTCGTTTTGGAGCCCCTTAGCAGAATAGCGCCAAATTACAGGCATCCCCTGTCCGGCAGGACGATGCTTCAGGAGCTTCAGGAGCTGGAAAAGTCATCCCCTCCGATGTGAGGCAGGAGGTATTTATCTGCAAAAGCGGCGGTAAAGCCGGTAAAGAGGCCGGTGAGGATGCCGCTCAGGACCAGGAAGGGCAGATAGGAGAGCACACCGGGGGTGGCGGTGAGGAAGAAAGCCACCAGAAGCTGTCCCAGATTGTGGGTCAGTCCTCCCATGGCACCGGTGAGAAAGACCGCCTTTTGCTGCAGCAGCCGGCCGGTGAAAAACATGGCAAGCAGACTGAAAAGACCGCCGGCAAGGCTGTAGAAAAGGCTCAACAGCCGGCCGAACAGCAGGGTGGAGAGCAGGATCCGGGCAGTCAGTACCAGTGCTGTTTCCCGAAAGGAATAATGGCGCAGCAGGATCAGGGTTATGATATTGGAAAGCCCCGGCTTAATGCCCGGAATGGGCACCAGAGGCGGAAGGGCGCTTTCGGCAGCATAGATGGCAAGGGAAAGCGTAACATAAAGGGCAAGAGTAGTCAGTTTTTTCGGTTTCATGGTATCCCCCGGACTCAATAGGTAATAATATCGGGCGTTACTGAATCTGCATCCGTAAGATTTCCGCGCAGCAAAATGACTACCCGGTTGGGAAGGCAGGTGACAGGCAGCCTGGAATCGCTGATAAAGCCCTGATGGACGCAGAGCCGATCGGGGCAGTCTGCGGAAATGATGCCAATACTGCCGGGACGGACTTCTATTTCATTAGTGCATCCTCCCTCTCCCGTGACCGTGAAAGTATAGGGTTCCCGGACCTTGTCCAGAGGAATGCTTTCGATCAGCTCCCCGTTTTGAAAAACATCCGCAGTGAAGCCGTCCGTCCGGCTTTGGGGAAACAGAAGGGTCAGCAGGCTTGCGGTAAACAGCAGAAGCAGGAGCGCGCCGATGATGACGGCGGCTGTGGTTGGTCTTTTTCTGGTATTCATGTCTTGTTCCTTTTCCACAAGTATAGCAGAAAGAAGGATGAAAATGAAGAAATTTTTTGCAGTGCCGGCGTGTATGCTTCTGCTGCTCTGCTGCGCCTGCGGGCAGGCCGGGCCTGTGCAGATTGCAAATACGGATACGGCCATGGGAACCGTCATTGTCCAGAAGCTTTATACTGCGGACAGTCAGAGCAGGGCGGCGCAGGAAATCATGGATCTTCTCAGAGAACTGGAGGCGCAGGAGCTTTCCCGGCGTATGGATACCTCGGAGGTCTGGAATCTGAACGCGGGGGCCGGCCGGCCGGAGGGAATCCCGGTGTCCCCGTCTATGGAGAAGCTTCTGGAAGGATGCCTTGACATGTGGCAGAAGTCTCAGGGGGCGTTTGACGTGACCCTGGGCCCGGTAGTGGAATTATGGGACATTGACGGCTGGGCCGCGGGGGAAAACGGGGGAGACTTTTCGCTGCCGGAGGACAGGCAGCTGGCAGAAGCCCTGGAAAGGTGCGGCAGCGGCAGGCTGGAATTACGGGATGGCATTCTTCGACTGCCGGAGGGAATGCAGCTGGACCTGGGGGCGGCAGGCAAGGGAGTTGCCATGGACCGCATTTTGTCTTATTTGCAGGGGAATGATACCATAACGGGTGCTATAATATCATTGGGTGGAAGCGTGGTAACTTACGGCAGCAAGCCTGACGGAGGCTGCTGGAAGGTAGGAATCACAGACCCGGCGGATACCGCATCCCTGGTGGGAACCCTGGCGCTGGAGGGAGGATGGTTTGTATCCACTTCGGGAGACTATGAGCGCTATATGGAGCTGGACGGCATCAGGTATCATCACATCATTGACCCGGCCACGGGGTATCCGGCGGACAGCGGCACGGCGGGTGTAACGATTCTGGCCGGGAACGGTTTTCTCAGCGATGCCCTTTCCACGGCCTGCTTTATCCTGGGAGAAGA
>CAJTKW010000016.1:17556-22987 GCA_910577035.1 uncultured Acetatifactor sp. | reverse complement strand
CGGCCCTGGCAGAGAGCTGCGGTGCAGAGGTACTGTTTGTGGGCAGGGATGGCCGCATTACCATGAGCAGGGGGATGGAGGCTTACTTTGAGGCGGCGGAATGATGGCCCTCCGGGGCAGTCCCCGCAGTTTACAGAGGGGTATTTGGCTTGCAGACGCCGGCATTTTGCGGTACAATAAATATAAGAAGGAAGTGAGCGTATGGATGAGACTACTTATATTCATGCAGATGAAAGTACACTGAAGATCATAGACGAAAAAATGCCGCCGGAAGAGGAGCTTCAGGATCTGGCGGAGTTTTTTAAGGTCTTCGGGGATGCCACCCGGCTGAAAATTCTGTATGTGCTGCTGTCCGCAGAGATGTGTGTTTACGATATTGCCGCGGTACTGGGGATGTCACAGTCTGCGATTTCCCACCAGCTTAGAGTATTGAAGCAGATGGACCTGGTGAAAAACCGCCGGGAGGGAAAGACAATTCTTTATTCCCTGGCCGACGGACATATTGTCACGATTCTGAGCCAGGGGCTGGATCATATCGAGGAATAAGCATCCGGCCCAAACTCTTTGCGGCGCAGCCGATTGAAATAATTGTCTTCTCTTGCGGTTTCCTCTTTGGCCGTCTGCATCAGACGCCGGCAGGAAGCGGCATCCTCCGCCCGCTGTTCGTCGGTGTAGGCCGCCAGCTCTTCCCGTATGCCGGCCGCCACGTCTGTCATGTCCGCATAATGCCAGAAATGCTCTTGCAGCCGGCAGTCGCTATAATGCCAGGGCTTGGAGACCATAATGTAATGGATGATCTTTATCTCGTCCTCAGGGCAGGGAAGTACGCCGAAGACTTCGGTGTTCCAGCCGGGATGCAGCCACAATACTTTGTCTTTACAGAGGAGATTCAGGTAATCTTCGTCCTGCGTGACTACAAAATTATATTTGCCAAGGAGATCCGTGAACCCGGCAAGCAGGTGATTGCTGCGGAGCTCCCGGCAGTTGAGGACGATCATTCCCGCGTTAAAGAAAGCATTGCGGTCTATGCCCAGCACCTGTTCCACGTAGGTTCCGTAGACATCCTCCTGAACCATTGCCTGTTCGTGGCAGGCGGCCACATAGTTATCTTTCAGATCATGGTCAAACAGTTCCGCCACATTCCCCAGTACAATCGTATCGCTGTCAATGTAAACTGCCTTATCGTATTCCGGATACATCTCAGGGATAAACAGGCGGTAATAGGTGGTTTTCGTGTAGTAATCCCGTATGGGAAGCCTGTCCTGTACGGATTCCAGAAATGCCGTAACATCAGGAAAGCATATGGAAAACTGTTCGTTCTGCATTTTCAGAAGCTCGTCACGGTGTGCCCCGGAAATGCCTGTATTCAGAATATGAATGCGATATTTACGGCTTTTATCCGCATTTTCCACCAGGGAGCGGACGGAGACAATGGCATATTGGGCAAAGATGTCGTCGCAGGCATAAAAAATCGGTATCAGGTCGTTCATTGATGGGTTCTCACTTTCTTCTGTAGTTATAAAACAGGTACGCAAAGGATGTATTAATCTACCCTGGGGGAAAATTCACTGTAGGAGCTGCTGCCCAGAGGGGTATGGTAGGTGACGCCCTCATTGCCGAAGGCCTGGAAGTAGGCAAACCGCGAGGTCATGTTAATATGGGTAAAATTGCCTTCCGCCACCGCATGGCTGTCTGTACCGTCGGTGCGCATACAGATCAGCTGGGGATTTGCGGCATCGTTTTTCTGATAGTATATGTAGCCGTTTCCCACATTGAAGCAGTCTACACGGTCATTGGTCAGTACCTGGACCTCGTTCATGTTCAGGGAATAACGGCAGAGCCGGTAATTTTCCGCAACATCCAGATAATAGATATAATCTCCGTCCAGGGCAGGATACCAGAGGTTTCCCCGCCACAGCTCGGAAGCCACATCGGTGGCTGTGTTGAGCGCATAGAGATAATGGTTATCCTGGGTGCCGTTGTAGTAAATGATGCCGTTTCGGGCACAGGCAGGGTTAATGGTGTAATTTGCCAGCTCAACCTGTTCCGATTTGTCAATCTTCAGCTTGTAAAAGGATACGGCTTCCGAATCCGAGGTCAGCAGATACAGATAATTGTCCACCAGCTGCCCGCTCAGTACCACATCCCGGGTCAGGGAAGTGATGTTGCTGCCGGATAAGCTGCTCCTGCAGAAGGAACGTATGCCCTGGATCTGTCCCAGGCCGGATTCCGCAGTGGATTTCATCTGGTAAAAATACAGGTATTTGCCGCCGGCAAGCAGATTCCGGACCTTCATCATGTTCAGCCGCCGGATGTCCGTTTCGTCAGGATTCATGGAGTAAAGACAGCCCTGGTCGGCGGCATTGGAAAAATAAACCCTGCCGTCATATTCGCAGAACAGCCCTTCATTGTTCAGGTTGCCGGCGCTGTTTCCCACAGTGCCCGCCGGGTTCATGGAGACTCTTGACGCAAATATGCCTGCAACACCCAGTCCCCCGATGACCACGACGACGATTACGGTTATCAGAATGATTTTCGCCGTTTTATTCATATAAATTCCTCCCTGTTGCTCCGTATCTAAATACTTCCCGCCATGCCGCCGCAGGCGGCAGTGCCGCTGATTCCGCACAAACAATCGATGAGAAGAACGCTGTCCAAAGCGAGCTTGCTCGCTTGCGTTCTTCCGTGTGAGATTTAGAACTTCTTGGCGTCCCATCCTATGATGGGACGTCTTTAGAAGTTCTTCTCACACTATACACCCCTTTTTGCTTGCTATCAAGTCTGTTTTGGTATAAGATGAAGATAAATATAACCGACGAAGGAGCAGACGCATGGACTTAGGAGAGATCAGGCAGCAGATTGATCAGGTAGATTCCGGGATCGTTGCGCTGTACGAGCAGCGCATGGATCTGTGCCGCCAGGTGGCGGAATATAAGATAAATACGGGGAAAAAGGTTTTTGACAGGCAGCGGGAGCAGGAGAAGCTGGAGAAGGTAAAGGCCCTTACCCATAATGAGTTTAACGGCCGGGGCATAGTGGAGCTGTTTGAGCAGATTATGAGTATGAGCAGGAAGCTGCAGTACCGCATGCTGGCGGAAAGCGGGAGTGCCGGCAGGCTGTCTTTCATCGGCGTTGACCGGCTGGATACCTGCAGGGCCAGAGTAGTGTTCCAGGGCGCGGAGGGGGCTTACTCTCAGGCAGCCATGACCCGGTATTTCGGCGAGGAAATACAAAGCTTCCATGTGGACAGCTTTCGCGACGCCATGAGCTCCATAGACGACGGCAGCGCCGATTTCGCGGTACTGCCCATCGAGAATTCCACTGCGGGTGCGGTGGATGAGATATATGACCTCCTGCAGGAATATGAAAATTATATCGTGGGGGAACAGATTATTCAGGTGGAACATTGTCTTCTGGGGCTTCCCGGCGCGGAGATCGAAGGAATCAAGACGGTGTACTCCCATCCCCAGTCCCTGATGCAGAGTGCCAGATTTCTGGGAAGCCATGACTGGAAGCAGATCAGTATGCAGAATAATGCCTTTGCGGCCAGGCGGGTGGCGGAGGACCGGGATCCCACCCAGGCCGCTGTCGCCGGGGAACATGCGGCGGCAGCTTACGGCCTGCAGATCCTTAAGAAGGGGATCAATGACTGCAACGGCAATTCCACCCGTTTTATCATTGTCACCAACCAGAAGATTTTCAGGAAGGACGCGGACAAGATCAGCATCTGTTTCGAGCTGCCTCATGAAAGCGGATCCCTGTATCATATGCTGTCTCATTTTATTTATAATAATCTGAATATGACCAGGATCGAGAGCCGCCCCATAGAGGACAGGGATTGGGAATACCGGTTTTTTATTGATTTCCAGGGCAATCTGGCGGACGGCGCAGTGAAGAATGCCCTGAGAGGGCTGCGGGACGAGGCCAGGAACCTGAAGATCCTGGGGAACTACTGAGAAAGGCCGGGCTCTGAGGGGCAGGGAACGGAAAGGGTAAGGAATATGCGGGAGCAGGAACTGATAGTATACAGAGACTTTGAGGACGGGGATCTCCTCTATGACATGGCCTGGCTGATGGAGCACTACGACGATCCGGTGCCGGAGAGGGCATCGATGCCGGAAAGGAATCCGGCGGCACTTTTTTATGACTGCATCCACAGGCTGATCGAGCTTGCTGGGAATTACGGTTTTCACGGAAATCTCTGGCACTGTTATCTGGCAGATCTTCTGGTAAATAACGAAAACAGCTACAGCTGCGGCTGCGAGCTGCGGGGAGAGGTCCAGGGAACCATCAATGACGCCGCTTTACATGATATTGTGATATTTAAGGAATTTTATGACTATGATTTCAGCGGGATGTGCACCCGGCTTAAGGTGCCGGAGTATGCCCTGACGGAGCATTATGCGGCCGGCAGCAGGGAGAGCAAGGTCTATAATGCCCGGATCTGCGCCCGGATCTGTGAGCTGGCGGAGAAATTCTGCCAGGATCAGACACCGGAGGAGATGAAGGCCACCCTGACCCGGTTCTACAGGGAATACGGTGTGGGGAAGTTCGGGCTGCATAAGTCTTTCCGGATTCTCCACGATGAGACGGGCGTCCATGTGGAGCCGATTCCCAAGATCGCCCATGTGACGCTGGACGACCTGGTGGGATACGAAATCCAGAAGAAAAAGCTTACCGATAATACGGATGCGTTTGTGGCGGGAAAGAAGGCCAATAACTGCCTGCTGTTCGGCGATGCCGGCACGGGAAAGTCCTCCTGTATCAAGGCCATTGCCAACGAATATTATGAAAAGGGACTGAGAATCATAGAGGTGTACAGGCACCAGTTCCAGGATTTGAACGAGGTCATCGGGCAGATCAAGAAGCGGAATTATAAGTTTATTCTATACATGGATGATCTGAGCTTTGAGGATTTTGAGACGGAATACAAGTATCTGAAGGCGGTGATTGAGGGAGGGCTGGAGCGAAAGCCGGACAATGTCCTGATCTATGCCACCTCCAACAGGCGGCATCTGATCCGGGAAAACTATGAGGACAGGGAAGAAATCCGCCAGGATATGCACACGGGGGATACCGTGCAGGAGAAGCTGTCTTTGGTGTATCGCTTCGGGGTGACAATTTATTTCGGCGCGCCGGACAAGAAGCAGTTCCAGAGCATAGTAAAGGCCCTTGCCCGGCGGGACGATGTGAAGCTGTCCGGGGAGGAGCTGCTGGCGGAGGCCAATAAGTGGGAGCTTTCCCATGGCGGCTTATCCGGACGGACGGCCAGGCAGTTTGTGGATTATATCGGTTCTATCGCGACATCATAGCCCGGATTTTGCCCCGCGGAATCTGGAATTTGGACATATTTGCAGACCGGGCGCAGGGGCAGGGAGGCGCGGCGATAGACCGAGTACAGGGGCAAACGGCAGGGAACGGCATGCCAAGA
>CAJTKW010000016.1:0-17508 GCA_910577035.1 uncultured Acetatifactor sp. | reverse complement strand
GCGGACTGCAATATAAGGGAAATCGCCGGGTACAGAAGATAGTAAAGGAGGCGGGGAGATGAGTACCAGGATCTTTGCTGCCATTGTGGTGGGCAGCTTTGAACTGACAATGAAGATTTTTGAATTTTCGGGCAAGAACGGCATGAAAGAGATTGACTGCCTCAGCCGGAGGCTGGCCCTGGGCAGTGATACTTATGCTTATGGCAGGATCAGCAATGAGAAGCTGGATGAAATCTGCCGCACCCTGAAAGAGTTTGGCGGGGTCATGCGGTCATACAAGGCGGAAGCGTATCGGGCATACGGCACCAGTGCCATCAGGGAGGCGGAGAATTCCGTTATTATCCAGGACCAGATTACCCAGAGAACCGGAATAGAAATCAGAGCCCTGAGCAATTCCGAGCAGCGCTTTCTGAATTACAAATCCGTTGCGTCCAGAGGGGAGAGCTTCCGCAGGATCATTGAGGAAAGGACTGCGATTCTGGACATCGGGGGCGGAAGCATTCAGATTTCCCTCTTTGACAACGATATGCTGGTGTCCACCCAGAATCTCCGCCTGGGTGTTCTGCGCATCCAGGAGTATACATCCCGCTTTGAGGTGAAGCATTCGCGTCTGGAGTCTTTTATTGACGAGATGGCAATGGCCCAGCTTGCGGATTATAAAAAGCTGTATCTGAAGGACCGGGAGATCCAGAATCTGATCGTGCTGGACGATTATATTTCTCCCCTGGCGGTAAAGCTCCACGGGGGAAATTCCGGCAGGGTCATGCTGGACCGGGAAGCCTTTGAGAAGTTTTCCACCCGGCTGCGGGGGGAGAATCCGGCCCAGGCAGCCAAATCCCTGGGAATGCCGGAGGAGAAGATGCCCCTGGCGTTTATCAGCGCCGTGCTTACCGGGCGGATTGCGGATCTCATGGGAGTAAGGCAGATCTGGGCGCCCGGGGCTACCCTGTGTGACGGCATAGCCTATGAATATGCGGAGAAAATCAAGATGTTCCGGGGAGAGCATGATTTTGAGAAGGACATCATAGCCTGCGCCGTCAATATCAGTAAGCGCTACATGGGCAGCAAGAAGCATTCCGAGACCCTGGAGGAGATTACCACGGCAGTCTTTGACAGTATGAAAAAGGTCCACGGCCTGGGCAAGAGAGAGCTTTTGTATCTGCGGCTGGCGGCAATTCTCCATGACTGCGGCAGATATATCAGCATGGTAAATACAGGAGAGACCTCTTATGATATTATCATGGCCACGGAAATCATCGGACTGTCCCATGGGGAGCGAGAAATTGTTGCCAATATCGTGCGGTTCAGCCACGGCAGTTACGTGTATCACGGACAGCCGGGGATGGACAGGGAAACATATCTCAAGGTGGCCAAGCTGACAGCGATCTTAAGGCTGTCAAACGGCCTGGACAGGAGCTACCGGCAGAAGGTGAAGGGGATCAAGGCGGTGCTGACGGATAATCAGCTTCTTCTGACTGTGGACGCTTCCGAGGATATTACCCTGGAGAAGGGCTTCTTTAAGGAGAGGACAGAGTTTTTCAGGGAGGTTTTCAGCGTGGAACCGATTCTGAAGCAGAAAAAGGCGCTGCAGACGCAGACAGTGCAGAAATGAGGTCAAGATGGGAGAAATCGATTTTCGCAATCCGAAGTATTATACCAATCGGGAGCTTTCCTGGATCCTGTTTGATCACAGGGTGCTGAACGAGGCCAGGGACAAGAGCATTCCGCTGTTTGAGCGGCTGAAATTCCTGAGTATCACGGCTTCCAATCTGGATGAATTTTTCATGATCCGGGTGGCGTCACTAAAAGATATGGTTAATGCCGGATATGAGAAGAAGGACATTGCGGGTATGACGCCCAAGGAGCAGCTTGCCGCTTTGGACACGGCGATCCATAATCTGGTGGATCTGCAGTATTCCACCTGGAACCGCTCCCTTGTGCCCCAGCTGGAGAAGAACGGGCTGAAGATCATCGGCCGGCATGAGGATCTTACGGGGGAGGAAGCGGCGTTTATCGACGCGTATTTTGAAGAGAATGTATATCCCGTGCTGACGCCCATGGCGGTGGATTCTTCCAGGCCCTTTCCCCTGGTGCGGAACAAGACGCTGAATATTGCGCTCCTGGTGCGCAAGAAAAACAGTAAGGAGGAGCTGGAGTTTGCCACGGTGCAGGTGCCTTCCGTGCTGGACCGCATCGTGGAGATCCCGGGTTCCGGCAAGGCGAAAAAGGTCATTCTGCTGGAGGAAATCATTGAGCGCAATGTGCATAAGCTTTTCCTGAATTACGATATTGTGTGCGCCCATCCTTTCCGGATTATGCGTAACGCCGATCTGACCATTGAGGAGGACGAGGCGGCGGATCTCTTAAAGGAGATACAGAAGCAGCTGAAAAAGCGCCAGTGGGGGGAGGCAATCCGCCTGGAGGTGGAGGAGGGCATGGATAAGCGGCTGCTGAAAATCTTAAAGAGTGAGCTGCACCTGGGGCAGAATATTTACAAGATCACGGGACCGCTGGACCTTACGGTGCTGATGAAGCTTTATGCCCTGGACGGCTTTGAACAGCTGAAAACGCCGAAGCATGTGCCCCAGCCGGTGCCGGAGCTGCCCGCGGGATGCAGCATTTTTGACGAAATCAGGAAGGGAGACATCCTCCTGCACCATCCCTACCAGACCTTTGAGCCGGTGGTGAATTTCATACGGCAGGCGGCCAGGGATCCGGAGGTGCTGGCCATCAAGCAGACCCTGTACCGGGTCAGCGGGAATTCCCCTATTATCGCCGCCCTGGCCCAGGCCGCGGAGAACGGCAAGCAGGTGTCGGTGCTGGTGGAGCTGAAGGCCCGCTTTGACGAGGAGAATAATATCGTCTGGGCCAAGATGCTGGAAAAAGCCGGCTGTCACGTGATTTACGGGCTGGTGGGGTTAAAGACCCACAGCAAGATTACCCTGGTGGTACGCAGGGAGGATGACGGAATCCGCCGGTATGTGCATCTGGGGACCGGCAATTACAATGATGCCACGGCCAAGCTGTACACGGATATAGGGCTGTTGACCTGCGCCGAGCCGGTGGGAGAGGATGCCACGGCGGTATTTAACATGCTGTCCGGCTATTCCGAGCCCCTGGTGTGGAATAAGCTGAGCCTTGCGCCCCTGTGGCTGAAGGACAAATTCCTTTCCCTGATAGAGCGGGAGAAGGACCATGCCCTGGACGGGCGTCCCGCAGGGATTATTGCCAAGATGAATTCCCTCTGTGACAAGGACATTATTGCTGCCCTCTACGAGGCCGGCGCGGCAGGCGTGAAGATCCGCCTGATTGTCAGGGGAATCTGCTGCTTAAGAACCGGAATCCCGGGAGTCAGCGACAATATTTCCGTGCGTTCCATCGTGGGTAATTTCCTGGAGCACAGCCGGATCTTCTATTTTGAAAACGACGAAAACTATGAAATCTACTGCGGCAGCGCCGACTGGATGCCCAGAAACCTGGAGCGGCGGGTGGAAATCCTGTTCCCCGTTGACAGCCATAAGCTGAAGGAGGAGCTGCTCCATATTCTGCAGAGCCAGTTAAAGGACAATGTGAAAGCCTCTGTCCTCCGGGAGGACGGCAGCTATGAGAAGGTGGACAAGAGAGGCAAAGCCCGGTTCCAGTCCCAGGAGATCTTCTGCCGGGAGGCCATAGAAAAGGCCGAAGCCGCGGCGGAGGAGGAGACCCTTGTGACCAGGACCTTTATTCCGGAGGTGCACCAGTGAAGATATATCTGGCATCCGCATCTCCCAGAAGGAGAGAACTTTTAGCGCAGATCGGCCTGCAGTTTGAGGTGAAGGTCAGTAATGTGCAGGAGAAGGCCTCTGCCTCCGATCCGGCGAAGGTGGTGGAGGAGCTGTCCCGGCAGAAGGCCCGGGCGGTATTCGAAGAGCTGGCGGCAGGACATCTCCTTGTCATAGGTGCGGATACCGTGGTGGCGGCGGACGGCAGGATTCTGGGCAAGCCGGCAGGCCGGGAAGAGGCGGTGGAGATGCTGGAACTGCTTTCCGGGCGAACACATGAGGTATTTACCGGAGTCACTTTGATCTGCCGGGATGCCTGCGGGCAGGTATTCAGCAAAACCTTCCATGAGCGGACGGAGGTAAGCTTTTACGCCATGTCCGGGAAAGAAATCGGGGATTATGTATCTACGGGAGACTGCATGGACAAGGCCGGCGCTTATGGAATACAGGGCTTCTGTGCCAGATATATTCGGGAAATCAAGGGTGATTATAATAATGTAGTGGGCCTTCCGGCAGGAAGGCTTTACCAGGAGGCCAAAGAGTGGCTGGAAGGTTGAGAGATCCCGGGAGGCGGAATCATGGAGGAAAGAATGAAAAAGGCTGTTATTTTTGATTTGGACGGAACCCTGTCCGATTCCATCGCCAGTTTGAAATACTGCGGAGACAGGGCGCTGGCGCCCTTCGGCTACGGTCCGTACCCTGAGTCGGATTATAAATACTTCGTGGGGGACGGCGCAGCCAATCTGATTAAGCGTGCGCTGATTCAATCCGGGGATCGGGAGCTGGTCCACTTTGACCAGGCGTTTGCCCTTTATAAGGAGTATTTTGCCGCAGACTGCATGTACCAGGTAAAGCCCTATGAGGGGGTACCGGAGCTGCTGGCGGCACTCAAAAGCAGGGGAGTCCGCATTGCGGTACTTTCCAATAAGCCCCATGAACAGTCAGTGGATGTGGTGGAGAGCCTGTTTGGGCAGGGATATTTTGACCTGATTCAGGGGCAGAAGGAAGGCGTGCCCATCAAGCCGGATCCCGGCGGGGTCTTTGCAATATTACGGGAATTCGGGCTGGAAGCCGGGGACATTCTGTATCTGGGAGATACGGCCACGGACATGAAGACGGGAAAGGCCGCCGGGGCGTTTACGGTGGGGGCGTTATGGGGCTTTCGGGACAGGAAGGAGCTGGAGGAGAGCCATGCCGATGCCATCATCGAAAGGCCTTTGGAACTGCTGGATTTATTAGGCTGATTTGTTTTTCATGATAGGGATTGTGTCGGTTACATCTTTATAAAAGGCAGCAAAAAGAATCACAATCATGCAAAAGGGCATCAGGCCGGGGGATCCTGACAGCACCGGAATCAAGGCGGGTATCATTGACAAAAAAACGGCCGGGGCAGTCTTAACAAGCACCCACTGCCATAATTGAAGCTTGCAACAGTATGGAGTGCAGCCATAATTGAACGATTAGGCTTTCTTTCGGTACTCCGGACTTAATAAAATTTGGTAAAATTTTTAAGGATTTGCCTGTGACATATTGACATGGAGTGCATAACATTGTAGTATGTGGGCATACCAGTAGCAAAGGAGGGTGGAAGATGCGCGAATTTGATGATGATGTTCTGGAGTGCTTCCTGGATAATCAGCTTCAGCTTTTCCCCGAAAAGGTGGCAGAGACTCTGGACGAAGCAGAGGAATTTCTGGAGGACTGTATGGCAGTTGTAGTCGATTCGGCGGATGAAGTGAGGGAGTATTTCGAAGAGGAAGGCATTGACATGGAAGACGCCGACGAAAATGAGATTCTGGAAGCCAAAGAAGTCTTTGAAATTGGCGACGGCAGATATTTAATTGTAGAGGGATGATTACAGGCAGCCGGACTTAAGTCCGGCTGCCTGTTACAGTTTCAGCCGCCGGCGGTATTGGCTGGGGGTTTCTCCGTACCGCTGCCGGAAACGCCGGGAGAAGTAAAAGGGGTCGCAGAATCCCAGATTTTCGCTGATTTGTGCCAGGGGCTGGTCGCCGACCGCCAGCTGCTTACAGGCCGACTGAAATACCATGTCCTCCAGATACTGGTGAATTGTCTTTCCCGTTTCCTGGCGGAAGCGCCGGGACAAGGTAACGGTGGAAGTGAACACTGCGTCTGCCACCTGTTTGGCAGTGAGCCCGGCCCGGAGATGGGTATGGATATAGCCTATGGTCTGTTGTGTCAGGTCGGAATAGGAGACCAGGGGGGTCCGCAGAACGGAATACTGCTCCAGCAGATGCAATACCAGGCTGCGGATTTCCTGTTCCAGCAGCAGCATATCTTTCCAGCAGTGCCCGCGGTATCGGTCCAGCATCCATGAAAACCGATCTTCCTCCAGAGGGGATACTGCCACAGAGCTCAGGCCGTCGGCCAGATCGTATCCGTCCGGTTTCACCAGCCGAAGGTGAAAGAACATTTTTTCCAGGGTATCCGCACAGCCGTAGTCGAAGGTCAGGCCGGCGGGGATGAAATAGACATGTCCCGGAAGCAGCGGAATCTTTCGGCCTGACACCTTCAGTTCCCCTGCGCCTCCGCAGACCAGGTACAGCCGTGAGTAGGGAGAGCAGATGTCCCTTGCCTGCCAGCTGTCATGATCCAGCAGCACAAATCCACTGTCATCAATCTCCATATGCCAGTGGTTGATATTTCTGATAAGTTCCTGATGATATTCGCCTTTCATATAAAAATCTCCATTTTTTTGAACTGAATGTGCATGGACTGTCGCAGACAGGTTTCCTATACTGAAAGCATATACACCGGCCGGAAATAAATCAAGTTTTTATTTCATTAAGGAGGAAAAATTATGTTTCAGGCTTCATTTGAATCGCTGAAGAATTTTCAGTGTCCTGACTGGTTTCGGGATGTCAAGTTCGGTATCTGGAGTCACTGGGGGCCTCAGTCCGTTCCCATGTGCGGTGACTGGTACGCCAGAAACATGTATATTCAGGGTACGGAACAGTATGAGTATCACCTGCGTACTTACGGTCATCCGTCAAAATTCGGATATAAAGACATTTGCGCTTTGTGGAAAGCGGAAAATTTCGATCCGGATGCCCTGATGGAGAAGTATTACAGGGCGGGAGCCAGATTCTTCGTGGCCCAGGCCACCCATCATGACCATTTCTTTAACTTTGGGTCTCAGTACAACCATTTTAACTCGGTGGAGGTGGGACCCGGCAAGGACATCTGTGCCCTGTGGAAGGCAGCCAGTAAGAACTGGCATATGCCCTTTGGCCTGACGGAGCATTTGGGGGCTTCCTTTGCCTGGTGGCGTTCCAATAAGGGAGCGGATACCTACGGACCATATAAGGGAGTTCCCTATGACGGCAATGATCCCGCGTACCGGCAGTTTTACCATGACAATTATGAGCATGTGCCTGCGCCGGGAGAGCCGGACAAGTGGGTATGGCTTACCCGCAATCAGAATTTCCGGGAATATTGGCTGAAGGTGGCAAAGGAGATCATTGATAAATTTCAGCCGGATCTGCTTTATTCGGACAGCTGGCTGCCTTTTGGAGAAGGGAACGATGCGGGGGAGGAAGATTACCGGTATGGCCTGGAGGCCGTGGCACATCTGTACAACACTTCCGAGAAACTGTATGGGGAGAACAGGGCCGTTTATACCCAGAAGAACCGTTCCGAGAGTATCTATCGGGTGGGAGCCCTGGATATAGAGAGGAGCCAGCTGAAGGACATTTCGCCGGTTCCCTGGATGTCCGAGACCTGCATCGGAGGATGGTTCTATGACAGAAAGGCCAGATACAAGACGCCCCATCACATACTGGATATTCTGGTGGATACCATCAGCAAAAACGGCACACTGCTGGTCAATATCCTGCAGCGGCCTGACGGTACCATAGATGAGGAAGCGGAATGGATTCTGGAGGAACTGGCGGGATGGTTTGCGATCAACGGGGAGGCGGTATACGGCAGCAGGCCCTGGAGAGTAGCAGGAGAAGGTCACGCCTCCGTGGTCATAGACGGTTTCCGGGAAGAACAGGTGGATTGGGATGATGACGACTTCCGCTTTGTGCAGAAGAACGATAAGCTGTATGTCTATGTGATGAAGTCCGTCAACAGGAAAAAGACGGCGATCACCAGCCTGAGCCCGCAGGAGAAGGTAAAAAGTGTGCGGCTGCTGGGCCATGGCCAGGTAGGGTTTACGCAGAGCTTTGGCGTGCTGACAGTGGATATGCCCGATAAGCTGCCCACGGAATATGCCAGCGTTCTGGAGATCTGCTTCTGAGGAAGCGGGAAAGGAATGCGGCCTATTTCCTGAAGGCCTCCTTTAAATTCTCCAGGATCTCGTAAGGGACATAAAGGTTTCCGCAGCCGGTTCCCAGATCCAGTCCGGGCTTGTTGCTGCCGTGGAAGTCGCTGCCGCCGCTTAAGAGAAGGTCATACTTTTTGGCCAGGGCCCGGACCTGCCGCTCCTCATGGGGTTTATAAGTGCTGTAGATGGCTTCCAGGGCCGCAAGGCCGGCCGCCTTCAGCTCTGCGGTGAGGGTATCCAGCCGTTCGTCGCTCATGTGGTAGAGAATGGGATGGGCGAGGACGGGGATACCTTCTGCCTCCAAGATCAGCTTCACCGCCTGTACCGGCGTCACCTTCTCCCGGGGCACGTAGCAGGGACAGTGGTCGCCTACATAGCGGTCGAAGGCTTCTTTCATGCTTTGGATATAGCCGTGGTTTAACAGATACTTCGCGTAATGGGCCCGGGTGACCACGGCGTCCGGAAACTCCTCCAGCAGGGCTTCATAAGTAATGTCGATGCCTGCTTCCTGCAACAGGCGGCACATTTTCCGGTTGCGGGTGATGCGGGAATCTACAAATTCCTGCAGCTGTTTCACAAAGGGCTGACTGTGGTAGTCAATGTAGAGGCCTACAATATGCACGTCCTGGCCCTGATACTCTGTGGAAAATTCGATGCCGGGAATGACCTCGGGGACGGAAGGCGCTTTCGGGGACTGTTTTTCTTCCCAGAAAGCGGTTCCCCGGGCAGCCGGTTCCGGAGGATTCGGGTGTAAGTCCCCCTCCGATGATAAGGATAGCTCCCGACGGAGTTTTTCCCCATGGGAAATGGCCTCGTCCAGACCGTCCACCGTGTCGTGATCGGTGAGGGCAAAGGCCGCAAGCCCCTTTTCCATGGCATAATCTACCAGCTGGCCGGGAGTATAGGTCCCGTCGGAGCGGTTGGAATGTACGTGTAAGTCGACAGGCAGCATAGTTAGTTCTCTTCCTCTTCCTTTTGAGCGGTAAAGACAGTTCTCTTCCGGGCCATTTCATCGCTCTCCAGATACTCGTCGTAGGTAGTGATTTTATCCACGATCTGCCCTCCCGGCAGGATTTCAATGATACGGTTTGCCGTGGTCTGTACAAACTGGTGGTCGTGGCAGGCAAACAGCGCCACACCGGGGAATTTAATCAGTCCGTTGTTTAAGGCGGTGATGGATTCCATATCCAGGTGGTTGGTAGGCTCATCGAAGAGCAGGCAGTTTGCACCGCTGATCATCATCTTGGAAAGCAGGCAGCGCACCTTTTCGCCGCCGGAGAGGATCTTAACCTTTTTGACGCCGTCATCGCCGGCAAACAGCATCCGTCCCAGGAAGCCTCTCACATAGGTCACATCCTTCACCGGGGAATAACCGGTAAGCCAGTCGGTGATAGTCAGGTCGTTGTCAAATTCTTCCGTGCTATCCTTGGGGAAATAGGCCTGGGAGGTAGTGACGCCCCATTTAAAGCTCCCCTCGTCGGGCTCCATTTCTCCCATGAGGATCTGGAACAGGGTGGTCTTGGCAAGCTCCTGGCCGCCTACAAGGGCGATTTTGTCCTCATGTCCCATGATAAAGGAGACGTCGTCCAGCACCTTTTCCCCGTTTATGGTCTTGGAAAGATGCTCCACGGTCAGGACCTCGTTGCCGATTTCCCGGTCAGGCCGGAAGTCGATATAAGGATATTTCCTGCTGGAGGGCTTGATTTCGTCCAGTTCAATCTTTTCCAGGGCACGCTTTCTGGAGGTAGCCTGTTTGGATTTGGAAGCGTTGGCAGAGAAGCGGGAAATGAATTCCTGCAGTTCCTTGATCTTTTCTTCCTTTTTCTTGTTGGCTTCCTTCATTTGCTTTACCAGCAGCTGGCTGGACTCATACCAGAAATCATAATTGCCGGCATAGAGCTGGATCTTGCCGTAGTCGATGTCGGCGGTATGGGTACATACTTTATTTAAGAAGTAGCGGTCGTGGGAAACCACGATCACCGTATTTTCAAAGTCGATCAGGAAGTCTTCCAGCCAGGCAATGGCGTCCAGGTCCAGGTGGTTGGTGGGCTCGTCTAAGAGCAGGATGTCCGGATTGCCAAACAGCGCCTTTGCCAGCAGTACCTTCACCTTCAGACTGCCTTCCAGATCCTTCATGGCGGAATAATGGTACTCCGTGCCCACGCCCAGGCCGTTTAACAGCATGGCAGCGTTGGACTCCGCTTCCCAGCCGTCCATTTCGGCAAATTCGGCTTCCAGCTCACTGGCGCGGATCCCGTCCTCGTCGGAAAAATCTTCCTTGGCATAGATGGCATCCTTTTCCTTCATAATCTGGTACAGGCGCTCATTTCCCATGATGACCGTATCCATGACGACACAGTCATCGTATTTGAAATGATCCTGTTCCAGCACGGAGAGGCGCTGGCCGGGAGTGACGACAATATCGCCCCGGGTGGTATCCAGGCTGCCGGAAAGAATCTTTAAAAAGGTGGATTTCCCGGCTCCGTTGGCGCCGATCAACCCGTAGCAGTTTCCCTCGGTAAACTTGATATTTACGTCTTCAAACAGGGCTTTTTTGCCCACTCTGTATGTTACATTGTTTGCGCTTATCATTTTTCCTCCCATTCCGCCGGGAAGGGCAGCTTCCGTATCTTCAGGGCGTCTGCTTTCAGGACGCCGGCAGCCGCTGCCATCGGCATTTTCACATAATATTAAGGACACACTTCTTCCATTATACACGAGAAAACGTAATTTTCAAGGACTTTTGTGGAGTTTCATTGCGGCCGGATGCAAAGTCTGGTAGAATATGGGTATGCTGTAACTTAGGATTGATATAACGGTAGGAGGTATTGCATGGGATCAAAACTGAATTATAAGAGAACCTTTTTTGTAGGGCTGGCTTTTTTAAGCATTTCCGCGTTCTGGCAGATGTACGATAACATCATTCCCCTGATGCTGTCGAATACCTTTGGGCTGGGGGAGACGGTGACGGGGGTGCTGATGGCCATGGATAATGTACTGGCGCTGATTCTGCTGCCGGTGTTCGGGTCTCTTTCGGATAAGGTAAATACACCTTTGGGAAAGCGTACTCCCTTTATTCTTACCGGCACGGTTCTGGCGGTGGTCTTTATGCTGCTGCTTCCCTTTGCGGACAGACGTCAGAGCCTGGTGCTGTTTCTGGCGGCACTGTTTGCAACCCTGCTTTCCATGGGCCTGTACCGTTCGCCTGCAGTGGCGCTGATGCCGGATCTGACGCCGAACCATCTGCGCAGCAGGGCCAACGCGGTTATCAACCTGATGGGAGCCGTGGGCGGTGTCTATGCCCTGATTATGATAAAGCTTCTGGTGGGAGCGGGGGACAGGCCCGATTATGCCCCCCTGTTTGCCAGTGTGGCGGCCCTGATGGTGGTGGCAGTGGGCATTCTGCTGATTACAATCCGGGAGAATAAGCTGCGCAGGGAGATAGAAGAGGCGGAAAGGGAAACGGGCGTGCAGGCCGCCGCACCGGAAAGCGAAGAGGGAGGAAAGTCTGTGGCGGAGGGCGGTGCAGGAGGCAATGCGGCGTCCCGGACGGAAAAGGAGAGCGGCACCGGAACCGTTAAGGGGGCGGATGACAATGCCGCTTCGGCGGAAGGCAGCGGGGCTTCGAAGGGAAGCAATGCCGCTTCGGCGGAAGGCAGCGGGGCTTCGAAGGGAAGCAGTGCCGCTTCGGCGGAAAGCAGCGGGGCTTCGAAGGGAAGCAGTGCCGCTTCGGTCAGGAAGACGATTCTGCCCCGGGATGTGAAGCGCAGCATGATTTTCCTGCTGCTGTCGATTTTCTTCTGGTTTACGGCCTATAATGCGGTGACCACCGCCTTTTCCAGGTATACCCGGGTGGTGTGGAAAATGGAGGGCGGCAGCTTTGCCAACTGCCTGATGGTGGCCACGGTGGCGGCTATCGTCAGCTACATTCCCATCGGTAATATTTCCGCCAGATTCGGCAGGAAGAAAACCATTTTGGGCGGTATTCTGATTATGGCGGTATGTTATCTGGCGGCGGTCTTTGTGGGGGCGTATCATCCGGTGATCAATATTGCCTTTGCTTTAATCGGTGTGGGCTGGGCGGCTATCAACGTGAATTCCTATCCCATGATCGTGGCCATGAGCCAGGGCAGTGACATCGGAAAGTTTACGGGGACTTATTACACATTTTCCATGGCGGCCCAGATCTTTACCCCGGTCTTTTCAGGATTCCTGCTGGAAAATGTATCCTACAGAACCCTGTTTCCCTATGCGCTGTTCTTTGCCCTGGCATCCTTCTGTACCATGACCCAGGTGCGGCACGGGGATGTGAAGCCGGTGAAAAGGAAGAGTCTGCTGGAGAATTTTGATGTGGAGGACTAGTACTTTGTACTTGAAGTCCCTGTGTTAATTTTCGAGGATATTTTGTCAAGTGTGCAAGGAATGAAGATTTTCTAAGGTCATAAGAGGGTGTGTAAACACCCCTCTTTAAGACCTGACCTAAGGAAATCTAAGTCATTCCTCGAAGAATCGCAGGAACGGCGATTCTTCCTGCGCGGTTTTACGGATTGTTTGTACCGCCATCAGCGGCATTGCCGCCGTTGGCGGCATGTCTGGAAGTGTGCAAGTTCAGAAACGGAGGCGCAGCGGGCTGCGCTGAGTATTCTGAGCCTGTGCAATCGGGGAAATAGACCCAAATATTTGCACAAGGGTTTTCGGTACGGAGTATCAGTGTACTGACCTGTTCCTGCTTTGCCAAATGACTTGCCAGAATTTCCATCTGTTGCGTTGGCTTCACTCAGCAATGCGGCGTATCATAGACCGAAAACATTGCAGCCCGATGGAAAATCAGGCAAGGAGGGTTAGCTGAATGCCAGGGGTACAGTACACCAGGCTTTCGAGATTGTTTGCGACCCTGGAAGCAGTAGTTTCTCATCCTGTGAAGCAGTATTGAGAAGGTATCATGATAGGACGAAGGAGAAGAGAATTTTGTTAAAGGTAATGATGATTGTAATGATTTGTCTGTTGGCGCTGGCGGTGCTTTATCTGCTGATGATAATGCCCCGAATGGCGGGGAGGCCGGACACGGCGCCGTTTCGTCAGTGGCTGTATGCACACCGGGGGCTGCATGATAACGGGCCGGAGGCGAAAAAATCCGTTCACGGCGCAGAAGAAATTGCTCACGGTTCAGAAAAATCCGTTCATGGAGCAGAAGAAATCTCTCACGGTTCAGAAAAATTCGTTCATGGAGCAGAAGAAATTGCTCACGGCGCAGATGAAATTGCGCCGGAGAATTCCCTGCGGGCTTTTCGGAAAGCGGTGAAAGCGGGATTTGGCATTGAACTGGATGTTCAGATGACAAAGGATCATATTCCCGTGGTGTTCCATGATTTTACGTTAAAGCGTATCTGCGGACAGGAGGGAAAGGTATCGGACTACACCTATGAAGAGCTGCAGCAGTTCCCTCTCTGCGGATCTGACCAGAGAATTCCGAAATTTGAGGATGTTTTAAAATGTGTGGACGGAAGCGTGCCCCTGATCGTGGAATTGAAGATCGAAGCCACGGATCTTTCCGTCTGCCCGGCGGCAGATGCGCTGCTTGCGGAGTACCAGGGACAGTACTGCATTGAATCCTTTAATCCCCTGGGGCTTTTCTGGTACAGGCGGCACAGGAAGAATGTGGTCCGGGGACAGTTGGCGGAAGGTTTTTTAAGGGTGGGAGAATACAAAGGCGTGCTCTACTTCCTGCTCCAGAATCTTTTGTTTAACTTTCTGACAAAGCCGGATTTTATTGCTTATAACCACAGGCATTATGATATGTTATCCCGCAGGCTGTGCCGGGGGCTTTATCACAATATGGCAGCGGCCTGGACCATTAAAAGTAAAGAGCAGCTGGAGGCGGCCGGAAGTCATTTTGACATATTTATTTTCGACAGCTTTGTGCCGGAAAAAAAGAGTGGGGCAGAAGGACAGGAAGGGGTATGAAATCAGTTTTGAAGAAGGCAGACGGGGGGCAGGATATGTAACTGCTTACAATTAATTTGGCCGGCATTTGTTATTTTAGTGTGAAATGTGCGGGGATGTGTTATGCAAAATATGCTAATTTTTACAAAAATCTCCAGTATGTCAATAATTTGTCAATTTCATCTTGCTATTTCAGGACAGACTTGATAAAATAAGTAAGTACTGAATAGTGGTTCGGCCGATATTACAATTTTCAGAGGGTCGAACTGTTTTCGGCTGTTTAAAATCTAATTTGAAAGGGAGAAACACAAGAATGAAAAAATGGGTTTATTTGTTCAGTGAAGGTGACATGAGCATGCGTAACCTTCTTGGTGGTAAGGGTGCAAACCTGGCAGAGATGACCAGCATTGGTCTGCCTGTTCCCCAGGGTTTCACGATTACCACAGAGGCTTGTACTCAGTATTATGAGGACGGCCGCAAGATTAATGATGAGATTATGGGCCAGACCATGGACTACGTGGCGGAGATGGAAAAGATCAACGGCAAGAAGTTTGGCGATCTGAAGAATCCCCTGCTGGTTTCCGTTCGTTCCGGTGCCCGTGCTTCCATGCCCGGCATGATGGATACTATCCTGAACCTGGGCCTGAACGACGAGGTTGTTGCCGCTATGATCGCCGGCAACCCCGATCCCGCATTTGAGCGTTTTGTATATGACTCTTACAGACGTTTCATCCAGATGTTCTCGGATGTGGTCATGGAAGTGGGCAAGAAGTATTTTGAGCAGCTGATCGATAAGATGAAGGAAGAGAAGGGCGTTAAGTATGACGTTGAGCTCACTGCTGCTGATTTAAAGACTCTGGCAGAGCAGTTTAAGGCTGAGTATAAGAAGCAGCTTGGCAAGGATTTCCCTTCCGATCCTGTGGAGCAGCTGAAGCTGGCAATTGAAGCCGTGTTCCGTTCCTGGGACAACCCTCGTGCTAACGTATATCGCCGTGATAACGATATTCCTTATTCCTGGGGTACTGCAGTAAACGTAATGCCCATGGTATTCGGTAATCTGAATGACCAGTCCGGAACAGGCGTTGCATTTACCCGTGATCCTGCTACCGGCGAGAAGAAACTGATGGGTGAGTTCCTGAAGAACGCTCAGGGCGAGGATGTGGTGGCAGGTGTCCGCACTCCCATGCCTATTGCACAGATGGAGCAGGAGTTCCCGGAGGCATATGCAGAGTTTATTAAGGTATGTGAGATTCTGGAGAATCATTACCATGACATGCAGGATATGGAGTTTACCGTAGAGAACAAGAAGCTGTATATGCTGCAGTGCCGTAACGGCAAGAGAACCGCTCAGGCGGCTTTGAAGATTGCATGTGACCTGGTGGATGAGGGACACAAGACCGAGGCTGAGGCAGTTGCCATGATCGATCCCCGTAACCTTGATACCCTGCTGCATCCTCAGTTTGATGCTGCTGCCCTGAAGGCTGCTACACCCATGGGCAAGGGCCTCGGTGCTTCCCCCGGCGCAGCATGCGGCAAGATCGTATTTACGGCAGAGGATGCTGAGACCTGGGCGGCAAAGGGCGAGAAGGTGGTTCTGGTACGTCTGGAGACCTCTCCCGAGGACATCACCGGTATGAAGGTATCCCAGGGTATTCTTACCGTCCGTGGCGGAATGACTTCCCATGCGGCAGTTGTGGCCCGTGGTATGGGTACCTGCTGTGTATCCGGCTGTGGCGACATTGCCATGGACGAGGCTAACAAGAAGTTTACCCTTGCAGGACAGGAGTTCCACGAGGGAGATTATATCTCTATCGACGGTACTACCGGTAATATCTATGCAGGGCAGATCAAGACTGTTGATGCAACCATCGCAGGTGAGTTTGGCCGCGTTATGGCATGGGCAGACAAGTACCGCAAGCTTAAGGTCCGCACCAATGCAGATACTCCCGAGGATGCGAAGAAGGCTCGTGAACTGGGTGCTGAAGGCATCGGTCTGTGCCGTACGGAGCATATGTTCTTCGAAGAGAGCAGAATTGCAGCGTTCCGTGAAATGATTTGCTCCGATACCGTTGAAGAGAGAGAAGCTGCGCTGGATAAGATTCTTCCTTATCAGCAGGGCGATTTTGAAAAACTGTATGAGGCTCTTGAGGGATGCCCTGTTACCATTCGTTTCCTGGATCCTCCTCTTCATGAGTTTGTACCCACTGAGGAAGCTGACATTGAGAAGCTGGCTGAGGCACAGGGCAGGTCTGTGGAAGAGATCAAGACTTTCATTGCATCCCTGCATGAGTTCAACCCCATGATGGGACACAGAGGATGCCGTCTTGCGGTTACCTATCCTGAAATTGCAAAGATGCAGACCAAGGCAGTAATCCGTGCGGCAATCAATGTAAAGAAGGCTCATCCCGACTGGGCGATCAAGCCGGAGATCATGATCCCGCTGGTTTGTGAGGTCAAGGAGCTTAAGGTGGTCAAGAAGATCGTTGTAGAAACGGCTGACGCCGAGATCGCTGCGGCAGGCATCAATATGGAATATGAAGTAGGCACCATGATCGAGATCCCCCGTGCTGCACTTACTGCGGATGAGATCGCGAAGGAAGCTGACTTCTTCTGCTTCGGTACAAATGACCTGACCCAGATGACTTTCGGCTTCTCCCGTGACGACGCGGGTAAGTTCCTGAATGCTTACTATGACTCTAAGATTTTTGAGAACGATCCTTTTGCAAAGCTGGATCAGACTGGTGTCGGCAAGCTGATGGAGCTGTCCATCAAGTTGGGCAAGCCGGTAAATCCCAAGCTGCACGTCGGCATCTGCGGCGAGCATGGCGGAGATCCTTCTTCCGTGGAGTTCTGCCATAAGATCGGGTTGGACTACGTTTCCTGTTCTCCTTTCCGCGTGCCTATCGCAAGGCTGGCAGCGGCCCAGGCGGCTATTAACAGCAAGTGATACACTGGGTGCTGATGTTCTTGCAAAACAAGATTTTCCTCCCCGCAGATTTTAATTTTTCCTGTGGGGCAACAAAAAAAGAGTAAAAATCAGAGCCTTGTGGGTGTCTTCCTCCCCGCAAGGCGCTTTTCTTCCCCCTCCCGTCCTCATCCCCTTCCGCTTAAAACCGTTCCTAGTCATTGAAGGCATCTCGGTCTTTTCTCTCTTTTCAGGATTTCTTTTCTTATCTTCCTCCCCTGCCCCCTTTAGAAAGCCCAGAAATAAAGGATTTTCGGGGACTGTCTCTCTTCTCTTTTCGGGGAGAGGGAGAGGCGGGAAGTCTTTTCGGGGAGGTTTTTCAGGGAGATTCTTTTGAGGTTTCAGGAACCTTTCGGAGAGTTTTTCCAACCTTTTTCTGTGGAAATAATTTGGGAAGCGGAGGGGAAAAGAGGGTGGAAAGGGGGGAGAGGATGTGGGGGAGGGGGAGAGGCGGAGGAAAAATTAAAATCTGCCATTAGGAAAAATGAGTTCTGCGACCACATAGTATGAGAGCGTTTCAAGTTTTGTGTAAACTCAAAATCTGATAT
>CAJTKW010000015.1 GCA_910577035.1 uncultured Acetatifactor sp. | reverse complement strand
TCAAAGTACATTTCAGTAAAGACACTGACAAAACCTTTAAGGACAGAGTGCAAAATCTGATTATCAATGAGTGCCTTGAAAAAATCAGAAATAACCACGTCAACACTGTACAACTCTTATCAGATGATTGCTGTAAATGAGGAAATGGAAAAATAATCACACCGTCAAAAAGAGACTGGGGGTTGTATCAGGAAAATCCCCGTTCTAATTTCCCGAACTCTTATAAAACCGGATACTGTATCGCCAGAACCCATAGGATGCCAGATACAGGCATAATCCTATGGCAGGGGTCAGGTACATGTAAATATCAGGGAAAGCGGACATATCCTCCTTGCGCAGCAGATACTGGGCCGGGAAATAGTTCACAAAGGCAAAGGGTACCACATAGATCATGAAGAATTGAATGGCTTTGTGAAAGATGCTGACGGGATAGCCCGCAAACTTGCGCATATTCCAGTAGAGAAGGTTTTTCAGGCTGTCCGTTTCCAGCAGGTAGATATTCAGGGAGGCGAGAAACAGAAAGAAGGCTCCCTGGATCAGGACGCCGCCTGCAACTGCCGCAATATAATAGAGTACGGTAGGCGTGTTCCAGATAATCCCAACCTTTCCCGCCGAGATTAAAAACAGCACAATGCCCAGTCCGCCATGCCCGATGGCGGCAAACCAGTCTGCGTTGGAGAAAATAAGCTGGTAGAGAAGTCCTCTGGGGCGCAGAATAAAACGGTCAAAACCGCCGCTGCGGACGGTTTGCCCAAAGTCCCGCGTTCCGGTAAAGAAAACAATGAGGATGCCATAAGTCAAAAACAGCAGGCTGTACAGAAACAGTAATTCGTAAAGGTTCCAGCCATTTAAGGTATCAAATTTCAGCAGGGCGAAATAAATGACAAGGATCCCTGTAGCCTCTCTGAGAAAAACAGCCAGTGAGAGAAGGACGGCATTTACCTTGTACTGGAACCAGGATTTCATAATGGTTTTGGTGTAGACTCCTGCCAGATAAATCGCATCGCTTTTCATGATCTGTTATCCTCCCTGTACAACAAGCTTTTTCTGTCCCTTTTTCCACAGCAGCATGCCAATGGAAAACAGGGCAGCAATCCAAAAGAGCTGAATCATAAATTCCTGCAATATTTCCGAAAGGGACAGCTGTCCCAGGTATATCTGTATCGGTGTGAAATAGATGGAGGAAAAAGGCGTAAACCGGATTACTCCCTTCATCCAGTCCGGCATAAACCAGAGCGGCATCATGGCTCCGGACAGCACATTGACAAACACATTTTTGAGGGTCATAATGCTCCAAACATTGATGAGCCAGAAGGAGAACATCTGCACGGCGAAGCTGATCGTCCATAAAACGCCGTAGCCGAGAAGGGCGCTTAGTATAAACAGAAGCAGCATGGAAAGCCCTGCCGGTGCCATAATTTTACGGAAAAGCATGGAGACCGCCACCGCAGGAATAAAATGAAACAGCAGCTGGAACAGGGTGTGTCCCAGATTGTCCGCCAGCATTCTTCCGTGAATATTTACGGGCAGCAGTAATTCCGTGGCAATACTGCCGTTTTGAATACGGCTTGGAAGATAGTAATCGTTTACAAAAAATACGGACTCCAGCCCCAGCGATATGATAAAGTTTGTGGTAACCATCGTGAGGGTAATGCCGTCAACCTCGGTTTTTCCGCCATATAGGGCCCGATAAATTTCCCAAAAAATAAAAATGCGGAAAATAGTATTTAAAATTCCTATAAAGTGATTGAAACGGTAAGCGCTCTGCCCGAGAAAGCTTTTTCTGGCAAAGGCAAAATAAGGCCAAAGCTTTGTCATCCGGCTGCCTCCCCGCTGTAAATTTTTCGAATCAGGCCTTCAATTTCAGGTTCCGAAACGGTGAGATCCCGGATGGCGTAATGGGCCAGCAGAGACTCCATCAAAGCGTCAATCTGCACCTGTCTGCTCTCGAACAAAAAGCGTTTTTTCCGTCCCCCCGGGGCGTCAAGCTCCTTGATCTCCACATGCTCCATGGCGGCTACCGTACAGTCTTCGGCAAATTCTATATCTACCTGCCTCGTGGTTCCGTAGGCTTTGCGGATGCCGGAAAGCAGTCCGTCATACACCTTGGAGCCCCTATCTATGATAATCAGCCGTTTACAGGTTTTCTCTATATCCTGCATATCATGGGTGGTAAAGAGCATGGTCACCTGGTCTTTGGCGTTCAGTTCACAGAGGAAGTTTCGAATCGTTTCTTTCCCTACTACGTCAACACCTATAGTGGGCTCATCGAAGAAAACAATCCGGGGAGAATGCAGGAGCGCTGCCACAATGTCCGCCCGCATCCGCTGCCCAAGGGAAAGCTGACGCACCGGCTGATTGAGAAAGCCGGACATATCCAGCATATCCGTAAAGCGGTTCAGGTTATTCCGGTAGACATCATCCGGCACACGGTAGATCGCCTTTAACAGCTCGAAGCTGTCGATGACCGGCAGATCCCATTGGAGCTGAGACTTCTGGCCGAATACGACACCGATACGCCCCACATAGTCTCTGCGCTGTCTGTAGGGAATATACCCGTCTACCTGTACCCTTCCACTGTCCGGATACAGGATACCGGACAGCATCTTGATGGTCGTGGATTTTCCTGCGCCATTGGGTCCGATAAAGCCCACCATTTCTCCCTGCTCAATGGAAAAGCTGATATTGTTTACCGCCTGTTTCTTCTCATATTTTGGCATCACCAGATTAGCCAGCATACCTGAAATGCCTGCGGAACGCCTGCTTACCCGGAAAGACTTGCTCACCTCGTTTACTTCAATTAAGCTCATACTTTTCACCTCTGTCTTAAAATCGGTATCCGCATCGCCCGTCAGGATACCGCTTTATATTTGGTTTCTGCAAATCGCATCCGAAAGCCCTGATTTATGCGTGGTCACTGCCGTAACCGTGGTCTGCGCCAGAATATGGCGGAGCAGCTCTGCGGAAGTGACGTAATTGGAGTTATAGGTCAGCTTCAGCTTATTTTGCTCCAGGGAACAGTGCGCTAACGGCAGGTCCTCCAGATCCGGCAGATTTCCGGAAAAGCAGATTTCCATCACTTCCACAGGGGCAAAGCGCTTTAATAAAAGCTCCCTGTCCCCATAATATCGCAGGCTTCCCTGGTCTAAAAGGGCGATTCTGTCACAGACGGCGGAAATTTCTTCCATATTATGGGAGCTTATTACAAGGGTGGCTCCCTCTGCCTGCCGCTGTATCAAAAGCTCCCTCAAATGATCTTTGGCTGTCTGGTCCAGGCCTTCCGCCACATCGTCCAGCAGCAGGAGCTTAGGGCGTGTGAGAAGAAGGGCGCCCAGCTCCGCCCGGTGTCTCTGACCCAGAGAAAGCTGTTTCACCGTCTCCTTTGCAAAAGCGTCAAAGCCCAGCTTTTCTGCCAGTGTGGTATATTCCCTGGTAAAAAGCTCCCCTTTCATCCGGTGAATGATTTTCAGATTCTGAAAATTACTTTCCACCGTCTCCTCTTCCCGGAAAAATGGAATATCAGAAAAGAGGGCTCCGCTGGTAGTTCCCAGTTTCCGCCTGTTCCTTTCGGGGATCAGCCTCATGGTGTGAATACATCCCTCAGCAGGCTGCAGCAGGCCGCAGGCCAGCTTTAAAAAGGTCGTTTTGCCGCAGCCGGAGGGACCGATCAGCCCCACGGCGGTTTTCTGCGGAATATGAATGCTGACGTCAGTCAAAATAAATTTGCTGACATGCTCGAAAAAAATCATGGGTCATTCCTCATTTACAAAATACCCCCTGCATCTGGTTCATGCAAGGGGGATGGGATAAACGATACTTATTGTGGGATAAACACCCGGGAGCAGAAGAAGCCGTCCTTCTCATAGAAGTCGCAGATACCGTCATAGGAGGCCGCAATTTCCCTGATCTGCGCAATGCCCATTCCATGAAGCTCTCTGTCTTTCTTTGTGGAATGCAGCCCGGGGTTCTCTGCTAATACGGATTTTCCGATTTTATTTTTGACACTGATACCGTCATATCCCCGTTCTTCAAATATATGGAGCAGCAATTCCCTGTCAGGCTCGTCCCTGCTTGCTTCGATGGCATTATCCAACAGATTGGTAAGCAATGCGGAAAAGTCTATGCTGCGCATCCTGGAGAAAGAAAGGGGTTCGATCTCCGCCCTGACCGCTATTTTATAGCTCCTGGCAAGCTCCAGCTTCTCATTCAGGATATGATTTAACAGGGAATTTCCGGTTTCCACATAGCTGTGCATTGTATTCAGCTTGTCCAGTATCTCTGAGGTATACGTTTTTGCAGCCTCAAAGTCGCCGCTGTTTAAATAAGAGGCAAGTACCATGAGGTGGTTTCTCATATCATGCTTTAACTGGCGTGCCCCCTGATGGAGGGAGCGAATATCGCTTTCCTGTTTCCGGGAGTATGCCACCTCTTCCTGCTGCATGGCAAGCCGGTATTCTAATTCGGATTTTTGTGCCAGTATCCGCAGGTACTTTTGCTCCTGCGCAGCCAGTTCCTTTTGTAATTGACGGTATTGTCTCATGTCCTCATATACCTCAGCAGATGTTCTCTTGCCGTTTTTGCATAGCTTTGTCCGATGGGAAGCACCGTGCCGTCGGAGAGCTCTGCCTGCTCTGTGCCCAAAAGCCTGACGGCTGCCTGGTTGACGAGAAAACCCTTGTGGATGCGGATAAAACCGCAGTTCTTAAAGGTATTCTCCACAGAGGCAATGGTGCTTCGAAAACGATACTGCCCTGTTCCCGCAAACAGCTTCAGGTAGTTGCCATCGGCTTCAAAGTATAAAATATCGGAGAGAAAAAGGCATATCCGCCTGCCTTCTGTCCGAAAACAGAAATGCCTTTCCCGATGTGACAGCTCCTGTACACAATCTGCCAGCGCAGCCGCAAGCTCCAGGTTCAGACGGCTTTTGCGCAGGAACGCGAAGGGGTGGTATTGAAAGCTGTCATAGACCAGCTCGTCGTGGCTGGTCACGAACACGAGGAGCGGGCGTTTCTCTCCCGGCTCAAGATTCCTGGCTATTTCCAACCCGCTTATATCCGGCATGTCAATGTCAAGCATCAGGATGTCGCAGGATTCTGCCGCCAGACAGGAAAGAAGCTCCCGGCCGGAAGAAAAAGCCCGGACATCACTCTCCGGCAGACAGGCTTTCACATTTTTCGCAATATTTGACAATATCTGTGGTTCGTCATCACATATCAGTATCTGCATATGTCTTCTCCTCAATGAAATATCCCCGTCCTCCGGCAGGGGTGGAGGTAATGACCTGGAGCGGCGCACAATCTCTGCAGGTGTACAGATTTTCTGACCGCCTCCGTACGGACTTATTGTGCACGGTTTCCACCAAAATGTCAAGGCAAAGCAAAAGATGCTCAGGATACAGCGGAAGCAGTATGATAGTTTCCGCGCAGGTGGGACGAGGCAGGGGACTTGAAGGATAAAGCCGGGAACGCGAAGGTTATAACAGATGAAAAATATTTTGAAGACATATTTTGGATAGGATACCTTTCGAAAAGGGCAGGAAGATATTATTGCATCCCTTTTAGCGGGGAATGACGCGCTGGCAATCATGCCCACGGTTTTGCAGAACTTTTTGCAAAGAACAAGGATCTGTTGTATAATGAGATACATGGAATTTTCATGAATATTTGAGGATATATGCTATATTTGGATAATCTGTTGCAGAGGTTAAAGATGAATACTTATTGGTCACAATATGTACAAAAGACGGAAGAGCTCTATTCATCCCGGGCATTAAAGTTTCACCAGGGAAACATTGATAAATGGATTGATGCCATGCAGCTGTGCAATGGGATGAAGATCCTAGAGGTGGGGTGTGCGGGAGGCCTTCTTTGCCATCTGCTAAAGAAGCAGCTTCCGGATGCAGAGATAACCGGCCTGGATTTTGATCTGGGGCATATCGAGTATGCGAAGAAAAAGGCTGAAGAGCTGAAGCTCCCATGCAGCTTTGTGGCGGGAGATGCGACAGAGCTGCCCTTTGAGAGCGAGGTGTTTGACGCCTGTTATTCTCATACGGTTATGAATTTCTGTGACCCTCAAAAATTTGCAGGGGAACAATATCGGGTGCTGAAGCCGGGCGGCCGGATGATCGTGATGGACGTTTATAACAGAGGGGCAAAACCTGAGGAGTGGATTCCTACGGAAGACTGTGAAGAAAAGGAATTGTTCGACAAGGTATGGGCAGCGGCATCCGAAAATCCCAACAGTCAGATTAAGCGGTATGAGAACCGGCCGGAAAAGTATTTCGCCTGCCTTGCGGCGCAGGGCTTTCAGGATCTTTCCATTGATGCCATGGCCGTGGTAAACTATGCGCCGGATTGCGATAATATTGACGGGGAAACGGCGCGGGCGCAGATCAACGATGACAGAATTACGGAGCTTTGCAGTGCGGAGAAAGCGTACAGGATGGCTCCCGACGGGATCAGCAAAAGCGAGTATCAAACCCTGGTGGATATGATTCATCGCAGATATGACAGGAGGCTTGCGCAATACGAAAATGGAGAAAAAAGCTGGGAGTTCCGTATCGCCACCACGGTGCTGATCAGCGGGAGGAAGCCTTAGGTGCAGCAGGGAAAGGAGCCCTTTGATTTCAACACATTGTCCAGTGGCTATCAGGCGGTACTGGACATTGTACTGGATATTATAATGCGGATGCAGAGTCAGACCCATCGCTCTTTTGATTTCAATCTTCCGGGAATTGTAATAATAGACGAAATTGAGACGCATCTGCATCTGGAACTGCAGAAAAATATTATGCTGCTGCTGACAACTGTTTTTCCTAATATACAATGGATTGTGACATCACATTCTCCGTTTATATTAAACAGTATTGAGAATGCTGTGATTTATGATTTGGAAAATCACACCCTGGTAGAGCATGGCTTAAATGACGTGCCTTATGACGGTGTTGTGGAGGGATATTTTGGTGTTGATAAGTTGTCCGATACTTTGAAGGAAAAGTTTGAGAGGTACAAGGAGCTTGTTGTGAGGGAAAAGCTGACGGATGATGAGCTCAGTGAAATTGCGGAATTAAAAGATGCTATGTACGGGCGCATGCCCGGGAATATCCGCAGTTGCAGAAATATTTGTAAAATCAGCTTAATGGGCTTCACATCTGCTCCGGATCGGCAATGAAATTCTTACAGAGGACGACGGATCACGGGAAATTGTGTTTGAGAAGCTGCCGGCAGTGTGCTTATATGAGCATCGAGGAAAACTGTGGGGCATGGTGACATAATTCAGTTGAAAGAGAAAGAGTTTCAGGCTATAATAGGGGTTACAAAGCCAGGATACCATTGTGGCATAACAGAGAGGAGAAAGAGATGTTAAAAACAAAACTGGGAATTTCCATCGCACTGGTGGGGGCGGCGCTGTATTTTCTGGGGGCGTTCAGCTTCATTCCGGCAGTATTGCTTGCGGGGTACGTGCTGATTGCAGAGGAGAATGAATGGGTGAAGCGCCAGGCGGCAAGAATGATCGGCGTTGTCTTATTGTTTGGGGTATTGAGCATTGCAGTGGGCTGGATCGATGATGTTGTGAGTATACTGAATGTGATTGTCCGTTGGTTTGACGATGATGTATATCTGAAGGTTCCCGCGAACCTGACGAGCCTGTGCCAGTATATCATTTCCCTTGCAAAGGAAATACTCCTGCTGGTAATGGGATTTATGGCACTTGGCATGAAGGGCATTAAGGTTCCGTTTGTTGAAAAGCTGCTGGATAAGTATATGAGCAGTGAACAGTAAACCGGGGCGTACAGACAGTAATCAAAGCAGGGCAGAGGGGTAGTAAAAAGCGTGTCTGCAGGACCGGCGGAGGGGGAACAACCGTGCATAATATTCAGATAAGGACAGAACGTCTGTTGCTGCGCCCGCTTAAGGCTGCCGACGCGGAAGACGTGTTTGCATGGGTGGGTGACGAGAGAGTATCGCGATATATGGTTTACACTACCTATACGGATGTGGAGCAGGTGAGGAAATGGCTTGCTTTTGTAGAACAGGAGGCGGAAAATTATAACTTTGGCTTTGAGCGCATTGCGGACGGAAAGCTGATCGGCAGCGGTGATATAGGATATCATTCAGTGAGAGACCGCTGGGGCTTTGGTTATAATTTCCGGTATGACTGCTGGGGTATGGGGTATGCCACCGAGGCGGTTCGGGCGATGATAGAGTATGCCCGTGCACACTTCGGTGCCAGGAAATTTGTATCGTCACATTGCGAGCCAAATCTTGCTTCGGGAAATGTGATGAAAAAGTGCGGACTGCATTTTACGGGATACGGGGAGTTTGAAAAACTGGACGGAAGCATGAAAATGCGTTCCATGGAATATGAGATGGAGATTTCCTGAAATGGCAGCTGTCGGTAACACGACAGCTGCAGCTTTCCTGCAGGTTAAGAAAAACTGCCTGCCGCTTAACTTTCTCTCCGTTGTGCAGACGTCTGGCAGAGTCTATACTGTATTTACCGGCCGAAAAAGGAAGAACCGCAGCTCTGATGCGGCATAATGGCAGGATATGCGAAGCAGAATCGTGGTGTGAGCACGAATGAATGGCAGGATATGCGAAGCAGAATCGTGGTGTGAGCACGTATGAATGGCAGGATATGCGAAGCAGAATTCAGGAGGTAAGTGCATATGGATTTGAAGATTGGCGGAAGGATCGTGGAGCGGCGGAAGGCCAAAGGCATGACGCAGGAGCAGCTGGCAGCAGCGCTGGGGATTTCTGCTCCTGCGGTGAGTAAGTGGGAGACAGACAGCTCTTATCCGGATATTACCCTGCTGTGCCCTCTGGCCCGGGTACTTGATACGGATGTAGATTCGCTGCTGGCTTTCGAGGAGGAATTGTCGGAAGAAGCGCTGGGGCAGTATATGACGGAAATAATCGGGAAGGCGGGACGGGGCTGTATACCGGAAGCAGAGGAGCAGCTGAACAAACTTCTCCGCCGCTATCCCTCTAATGTCTCTCTGAAGTTCAGTGCCGTGTCAGCGCTTACTTTTTTTGAAATCAGTGATTCCGCGTGCGGCAAAGAAGATAAGGCTCGCTGGACAAAGCGAAAAAAGGAGCTTTGTCAGCAGGTGCATGACAGCAGGCATCCGGGCCTTATTCTTTTTGCGGTATCCATGCTGGCATCTTTGGCACTGGCCGAAAATGATCTGGACAGGGCAGAAGAATTGCTGAAGGAGAACCCAGCCAATACAGGGGACTTTACGCCGTTGTGGGTGCGGCTTTATCTGAAAAGGGGAGAGCGGGACAAGGCTCTGGGAACGGTACAGAGAGAGCTGTATAATCTGGTGGGCAAAGTGCAGAGCTGCCTGATGAGTATGCTGGGGGAAGGAATAGATCTGGAGCAGGAGAAAAAGCTGGAGGTATACCATGTGCTGCAGCGGCTGGACGAAAGCTTTCATGTGGGCGGCGGCCTTGCAGGCAGCGTGCTGGCGGAGGCTTACCTGAAAGAAGGAGATACCGGCAGGGCCCTGGATTACCTGGAAGAACTGGCAGACCGGCTGACCAGGCAGCAGGAGCCCCCCAATCCGCTCCTGTTTGCTCCGGAGATCGCGCCGACGCCGGAAAAGCTTAAGTGGAGCAGGGAGTTCCGACAGGTGATCCTGCAGGGGCTGAAAAAGGATGCCTGTTTCGAGCCGCTGCGGGGGCAGGAACGGTTTCAGGCCCTGGTGGGCAGGCTGGAGGAGAGCCTGGAAGAAAATGCTGGAAAGGAAGGAGAACAAAATGTCGGATATAAGGACTAACGAGAGGTTTGAAATAAGGGAGGTCCGCCCGGAAGAGGCGGAGGAAGCGGCGGAGCTGGAACGTATCTGCTTCCCGGCCAATGAAGCATGCGCGCCGGCCCAGATGAAGGCCAGGGTGGCGGTGGCGTCGGAGCTGTTCCTGGTGGCAGCGGAGAAAGAAACGGGCAGCCTGGCAGGCTTTATTAACGGTCTGGCTACGGATGAGGTCTCTTTTCGGGATGCCTTTTTTGAAGACGCAGGCCTGCATACACCGGAGGGTAAAAATGTCTTGATACTGGGGGTGGTGGTTCTGCCGCAGTACAGAGGGCTTGGGCTGGCCAGAGAGCTGATGGAGGAATACCAGAGAAGGCAGAGGGGCCGGGGCCGGGGAAGCCTGATTTTGACCTGCCTGGAAGCCAAAGTTAAAATGTACGAAAAGATGGGATTTTGCAGCCGGGGTATATCGGCTTCCACCTGGGGCGGGGAGCAGTGGTATGAGATGGATTGTGTTTTAAATTCCTGAGGGGAAAGTTTTTCTATTTTGTATTTCCATTTTCCGCAGACAGAGTTATAATAAAAAGTAAAGAAGCTTTTTATAGGAGGACAGTATCATGAGACTGGTAACACGTTCGGATTTTGACGGCCTTGCCTGTGGCGCACTGCTATTGGAGATGGGAATCATTGACAGTTGGAAATTTGCCCATCCCAAGGATCTGCAGGACGGTCTGGTTGAGATAAATGAAAATGACTGTCTGGCGAACGTGCCGTATGTAGAGGGCTGCGGGCTCTGGTTTGACCATCATTCCAGTGAGCATGAGCGGCTTCAGCTGCAGGGGAAATACAAGGGGGAGAGCAGAATTACACCGTCCTGTGCCCGGATTATTTATGAATATTACGGGGGAAGGGAGCGTTTCCCCCAGTTTGATGAGCTGATGGAGGCAGTGGACAAGGTGGATTCCGGAAATCTGACCTTCAGTGAGATCATGAAGCCGGAAGGATGGATTCTGATAGGCTTTCTGATGGATCCCAGAACCGGCCTTGGCAGATGGAGACAGTTTACCATCTCCAACTACCAGTTGATGGAGAAGCTGATGGAAGCGTGCCGTACCATGACCACGGAAGAGATTCTGGCCCTGCCGGATGTGCAGGAGCGTATCGAGGTATACCAGGAGCAGACGAAGAAGTTTAAGGAGATGGTGCGAAAGTATACCAGGACAGAGGGAAAGGTTATTATTACCGATTTAAGGGGTGTGGATCCCATTTACACCGGCAACCGTTTCATGATCTACAGCATGTATCCTGAGCAGAATGTCTCCGCGTGGATTGTCAGCGGACGGGGAGGCATGGGCTGTTCCGCAGCGGTGGGTTACAGTATTCTCAACAAGACCTGCAATGTGGACGTGGGCAGCCTGATGTTAAAGTATAACGGCGGCGGACACCGCAAGGTAGGTACCTGCCAGTTTACGGATGAAAGTATGGAGACAGATTTACCCAGGATGCTGGCAGAGCTCTGCGAGATGGCAAATCAGGGGAATGAGAATCAGCAGGAATGACAGCAGTATTTGTTGCGTCCGGCCCGGGAATTTCGGGCCGGGCGCAATTTGGTGGTGAGCCATGGGTGTGCTTCAAGCTGTGGAAAGCAGCGCGGGAAAATGTTTTTCGCATGTTTTGTGACAGTGGCGAACAGTGTCTCAGCGATTATTCGGAAGGGAGAAAAGGCATCTGATTATGGCGTATTTCAGCGTTCTGAATCCGGTTGAGCCAAAGACGACGGATACCTCCAGGCCCGGATTCCTATGGGATCTTAACCTGAACCAGATTTTGGATGCGGTTCAGCTTCAGTCCCCCAGGTATGAGATATTGAAAATGTATTATCGATTTCCTGTGGAAGAAGCCTGCACGCAGTATCGGAGGGATATTTACGGGGATATAAAACAGCCTGAAATATATGAATGCTTTACGGCATTTTCCCGGGAAATGCAGGGAGCTGCAGCTGCAGCAGGCAGCAGGGAGGCCGTTAAGACAAATCTGCAGAGAAGCGCCTGGCATGTCAGTGCAGCATACCAATATTGTACTGCGGTGAGCGGTCTGCAGGCGGCATTGTCCGAAAGTAATTGCAGGTCTGAGGGGCTTCGGAAGCTGTCGGAATATCTGAGCACATGTACGGGGCAGGAGGGCTTTCAAAGATGCAGGGAAGAAGCGGCTTCCATACAGGGGCTGCTGGAAGATTTTCATCTGATTCTGGAAATAGAGGACAACAAGGTCGTTATTACGGCAGGAAAGCGCAGCGGAGCCTATGCAAAGCTGCTGGGATATGGAGGGGATACCAGGGGCCTCACTCCCTTTTCGGGGACGCCGGGAATGTCCCCTCTTGAGGAAGCGGTTTTTGATACGTTTCGTAAGAAGAATCCGGACATTTTTGACAGGGTGGAAGATTTTGCGGAGCGCTATCCCTCCTATGGGGATGACACGGTCCTGCGGCTTGAGCAGGAGATACAGTATTACCTTGCCTTTTACCGATTTGAACTGAAGATGAAGGAACAGGGCTTTTCCTTCTGTACGCCGGACAAGGCGTCAGGCCGGGATATGGAAGCGGGGGGACTTTATGACCTGGCCCTTGCCTGTGCCAATTATGCCAGGGAGAAGCCGGTGGTGAGCAATGATTTTGCATATCGGCAGGGAGAGCGCTTTTTCGTGGTGGGCGGTCCTAATCAGGGCGGCAAGACCACCTTTGCCAGGAGCATGGGGCAGCTTGTTTATTTTGCGGCAATGGGGCTGGATGTGCCTGCGGAGCGGGCCAGGATTCCGTATTTTACCACATTGCTGACGCATTTTTCTGCGGAAGAGAGTCTGGGCAGCGGGAAAGGAAAGCTGAAGGAAGAATTGACGCGCCTGGCGCCCATGATGAAAGAAGAGGCAGAGGGTGCTTTTGTGATTATCAATGAGCTGTTTACCACGGCGGCCCATTATGACGGCTGCGTTATGGGGAAGAAGGTGCTGGCGCATTTTATGGAAAGGGGCTGTATGGGCGTTTATGTGACGCACCTAAGGGAATTGGGAGATTCCGCAGAAGGGGTGGCGCCGCTGACGGCCATGCTGGACGGAAGCCGGGAGAGGAAGAGGACTTATAAGGTCAGCCGTGAGCATATGGAAGGGGTGGGCTACGCGGAGGATATTGTGAACAAATACGGTCTCACCTATCAGGAGCTGCATCGGAGGCTGACAGAAGAGAGGGAGGGCCGGTAATGAAGGTAAGGCTGTTATATCCTGACAGGGAATGGAAATATACAGGCACATATTATGATTCGGACAGCATTGTCAAGGATCTTGGGTTATCCGTTTTGTTTCAGGTGTCCTCCAGAAGCCAGGAGCCGAAAAAGGGTACGGTACAGCGGGCCGACGAAGCCGACCGGCATCTGGGGGATATTTTGAAAAAGGTCATGATGGTGCCCCTTAAATCAAAAGAAGAAATATATTACCGCCAGGATATTTTGCGGGATTGTATGGAAAATGCGGATTTTATAGAATCCCTGTATGAGCTTTCCAGAGAAATGACCTTTCGCTGGGAGGCGCTGGGAAAGCAGCAGCTGGATAAGCCGGGATCCCGGGATAAGAGCGCCAATCTGCTTTCCAGAATTGAGATCCTGCATTTGTTTGTGAATACCCTCTCACGGATCAAGGCGCTGTGCCGCAGGTATGGAATGCTGCGCTCCCGGGGGTTTACGGATTTTTGCCGCAGGCTGGAGGAAGAGTACGGGGAGGAACAGGAGGAGAGGATTCGGAGGATTCTTTCAGATCTCATTTTTTATTGCGACGGGCAGGAAGAATATTCTCCGGAGGGCGGCGGGAGCAAGCGGGAAAGTATATCCCGGATGGTCCTGGACTGCAGTGTCACGGAGGGGATTAAGCTGGGAGAGATAAGCCTGGAGGACGTGTCCACCGTGGAGAGGAAGCTGAGAAAGCGAAGAAGTGACAGGACGTTCCGTGAAAGGATAACCACAGCTTTGGCCCAGGAGCCCACGCTGATCTTAAAGAGCGTAGAGCAGCTGGAGGACCTGAAGCAGTTGAATGAGCAGATTACGGCTTATATTATGGACAGCTTCCGCCCTGTGATGGAGGAGCTGAAGTGTTTCTTTGAAGAGCTCTATATCCAGACCGCTTTTTACCAGGCGTGTAACAATCTGTTTACCCGCTGCAGGCATGCCTGCATTTCGTTGAGCTTTCCGGAAGCAGGGGACAGGGAGGAGCTGCATTTCCGGGGACTGATGGAATTCTGCATGGCGATATACCGGGGACGGAAGCCTGTGGGAAATGACTGCGACGGAGACGGAAAGAAGCTTCTGGTGGTCACGGGTGCCAACCAGGGCGGGAAATCCACTTTCCTGCGCAGCATCGGTATTGCCCAGGTCATGCTGCAATGCGGTATGCCGGTTTGCGCAGAGGCTTTTACCAGCGGTATTTTTCCGCATTTTTTTACCCATTTTACCAGGCGGGAGGACAGCGCCATGAACAGCGGCAGGCTGGATGAGGAGCTGGGGCGTATCGACGGGATTATCAGGCATCTTGGGGACGGTTCCATGGTGCTGTTAAACGAGTCCTTTGCCACTACTACGGAGGAGGAAGGCTCCGTGATTGCCGATGATGTGATCCGGGCTATGATGGAGGCGGGAGTTAAGGTGCTGACCGTAACCCATCTGCTGGCATTTGCGCGTAAGATGTATGAGCGGCAGCTGCCGGAAGCAGCCTTTCTGACTGCCCAGCGAAAGGAGGACGGTACCCGCACATACAAGATGATTGCAGGGGCGCCGGAGCTGACCAGCTTTGGCTTGGATTTGTATGAAGAGTTGATCGGAACATAAAGACTCCCTGCCGGGCAGATTGGCTTAATCTGTTCGGCAGGGAGTTGTTTTTTGTAATCTGTATGGAAATTACTTTACGGTTACGGAAGTGATATGGGGGTTTGCACCGTTGTACCAGTACAGGAAGCCCTCCAGATCAACCACATCGCCAACCTTCAGGTTTTCAACGGCCTTGTAAACATCGGAATTCTCGTCGCACAGGTGGGATTCCACGCAGAAGGTATAGGTAGCGCCGTTTAAGGATACGTTGAAGTACAGGTCGCTGCCGCGCTCGCCGGAGTTATCATCGTTATAAACGAAAGCGGTGTCGTAGGATTGGCCGTCCTTCACATAGGTTTCAACGGTCATGCCCTTAAAGGCTACAAACCGGTTCTGATAATCAGCCAGATCATCCAGGCCGAGATATGTACTTACGTCAACAGGCTCTGCAATGTAGCTGCCCTCAAGAATCTCGAAGTTTGCATCCAGGATCTCCACTTCGCCTGCCCATTCGCCTTTGTAACCGGTAACCTTGATCTTGGTGCCGGGAACCAGCTTCTCACTGTCTTCCTTGGAGCAGTTCATTTCATAAATGTAGTAGCCGCCGTCTTTGTCCTGTGCGTAAACGGTGAGCTTGCCTACACCGTCCTTTTCCCACCAGGACTGATGTGCCTGAACATATGCCTCGATGGTAACCTCGGTGTCAAGAGCTGCTGCAGCGTACTCTGCATATGTCATAACGCCTTCGGACTTTACACCGGGGTCGTCCTTTCCTGAACCGGAAGCATTGCCGCAGCCGGCAAAAGTGAGTGCCAGAGTGAGTGCCAGAACTAAAATCAGTGATTTTTTCATATTTCCTCCTCTTTTCTGAAAGTGAATACGTGCAGCTATTTGCAAAAATCTGGAATTGGAACAGCTGCGTTTATAGATTCAAGGCTATTATACAATAAAAATGTAGAAAATCAATGGGCATTATGACGGGTTTTCCGCAGCTTTACCGCCTCCCGGCATACATAAATAATAATCAGGATCCAGGCCAGGCCCAGGGCCCCCAGCAGGGCCAGCGCCGCTTTCGGGAGGGGGCCGGGCTCGGCCCTGTCTGCGGCGGACGGGCCTTTTTGATCCAGGCGGTACAGGCTTGTCACATCGGCAAACAGCTTTTCCAGATAGCCTGCGTCCACGGTTTCCTTGCGGCGGATGGATTTGGTTACATTTTCGATCAGCTGGCCGGCGGCGTTCCGCAGGGAAGCGGAGCCGTTAAATACGGGAGTGACAAAGGTACTGTCCAGGTTGTCCAGAAGCAGCCTGGCGGCCTGGATTTTGATGTCGTAATGAAGGCTGTTGTCCTCTCCCGCCCGGGACAGGTAATCCTGATATTCCGCAGAGTCCCGGGCCTTGGAGGTCACGGGGACATATCCCTCTGTCTCGGAGTATGCAATCTGCACCTCATTGGTCAGCAGATATTGGGTAAAGAGCCAGGAGGCCAGTACCTCCTGAGGATCCGGTTTATTAAAGATACATACGGAAGGCCCCTGGGAGATCATCTGCGGATCGTCAGGGTCAAACTGGGGAACCTTCATGACCACGGTTTCAAAGTCCGCAAGCTGCTCTGCGCTGATGTCAAGCAGCGGCGCATGGGTGCCCATCCAGGTAGCCCCCGCCGTGGAATCAATAGCGAAAATGCACTGTCCGGCATTTAAAAAATTGGCAGGGTAGCTGGATATTTTAAAGGTGGAGAAGGCACCGGTCCGTGTATGCTCCGCCACGGTGTACAGCAGTTCCCTGGCAGTATCGTTGAAAAGCAGGATTTCGCCGTCCTCGGTGGAGTATCCGGCATGCTTTTGCTTCAACATCTGGATCATCATATTGTCGGTGGACTTGTAGATAAAAGGAATCATCACGCTCTGGCCGTTGACCAGGTAATTGCCGTCGGCACCCTTTGCCGTGGCCGCGTCTGCCACTTCCCAGATGAAATCCCAGGTGAGGGTGTCCGGTAATTGGTACCCCAGAGCCTCCACGTAGGTCTTGTTGATATAGCAGGCCTCGGTGGAGCGCATGAAGGGCAGGGCATAATAGTGCCCGCCGAAGGCGCACTCCTCCAGAAAACGGGGAATGATTTCGTCCCGGGCAGGAGCGTCAAACAGAACCTCGCTGCCGCCGGGGCCGTACCTTTCATCCGCCAGCAGGTTGTCCAGGGGCACCACCACGTTGACACCGGTGAGATAGGTGGCAATATGGTCAGGGTAGGTAATACATACGTTGGGCGTGGTGCCGGTGGAAATGTTGGTAATGACATCGTTGTAAATCATGCCGTAATCGGTGTACAGGCGTAAATTTACGGTTATATTGGGATACAATGCTTCGAAGTCCGCAATGGCCTTTTTGTATATGTCGGTCTGGGTCTTGTTGGTGTCGTTCTTGGCCCAGAAGGTAATCTCGTATTCGGCGGAGGTGTCGAATTCTTTGGGCATCGTGAAAGCCTGTGTCCCCCTGGAGCCGTGGCAGCCCGTGAGGAGCAGCAGGGGGAGAAGGGTAAGCAGCAGGATAATCGTACTTTTTTTCATGCCTTGGTACCTCCTCTCGCCACACCCTCCATGATCTTGTTGCGGAAGACCAGAAAGAGGAGGATCAGGGGCAGTGAAATGACGACTACCGCCGCCATCATTGCGGGAACATTTTCCCGTCCGAAGCCGTTTTCGCGGATTTCCTGAATGCCGTTGGAGACCAGGAAATAATCGGGATCATCCGTAATCAGCCTGGGCCATACATAGGAATTCCAGCATTCGATGATCTTTAAGACCACGATGGTAATCAGGGTTGGCTTGCAGATCGGGATCATTACTTTGCGCAGGTAGCGGAGGTCCGAGGTGCCGTCCACCTTGGCGGCGTAATAGAGGGAATCCGGTACCTGGGCAAAATTCTCCCGCAGCAGGTAAATATAGAACACGGATGTCACGGAAGGCAGGATCAGGCCGGTGAAGGTGTTCCGCAGTCCCAGATTGGTGATAGTGGTAAAATTAGTGATAACCACCAGCTCGTTGGGAATCATCATCAGCGACAGGAAAACGGTGAAAACCAGGTCTCTTCCCTTAAAATTCAGCCGGGCAAAGGCGTAGGCGGCAAGGGTAATGACCACCAGCATGACGGAGGTGGTGATGACGGTAAATACCAGGGTGTTCCACAGATACCTGCCAAGGGAAACGGTAGTAAAGGCGTCCAGATAGTTCTGCAGGGTGGGGGCCAGGGTAAAAAACGCCGGTATACGCTCCCCGTTGTAGGAGCCATAGCTCTTTACGGAGGTCAGTACCATCCAGTAGAAGGGGAACAGTACAATCAGCCCCCAGAGAGCCAGGAAAAAGTAGAGGGCAATGTTTCCCGCCTGCCTGCGGATTCTGACCCGCTGTCCCGTTTTTTCATATTCGCTTTGATTTTTCATGTATCCTCTCATTTTGAATCCTTTCAGCCTGTGTAATGCACGTGTTTCCGGCTCACCAGCAGGTTGATGCAGGTGATGGTGAGTACGATGGCAAACAGAAGAATAGCAGCTGCAGACGCGTAGGACGGGTAGCCGCCGCTGTCGCCGTAGAGCATATCATATACGTATCCGACGATGGTATTCATCTCCGCGGCATTTAAGTCCGTGCCAAACAGTGCCACTGCATCGCTGTAAGCTTTAAATGCACCGATAAAGCCGGTGATAACCAGATAAAAGATCGTGGGTGAGATCATGGGCACGGTAATTTTGCGAAAAATACGAAAGCTGCCGGTTCCATCCACTTTTGCGGCGTTGTAGTACACCTGGTTTACGGAGGCCAGGGCACTGGTCAGGATCAGAATTTTAAACGGCATCACCACCCAGACGGTGTAAAAGCACAGGACAAACATTTTTGCCCAGTAGGGCCCGTCGATAAAGTCCACGCTGCTGCCGCCGAAGGCGTTGATCAGGAGGTTGACCAGGCCGTCGGAGTAAGGGGTTTTCTTAAACAGGATCATAAACACCAGGCCTACCGCCAGTGTGTTGGTCACGTAAGGCAGAAAGTATATGGTCTGAAACAGGTTCCGCAGGGGCTTGATGGAGCTTAAGCCCATGGAGATCAGCAGCGCCAGAACCGTGGACACCGGTACGGTTATGATGACCAGGATAAAGGTATTTTTCAGTGCCTGCAGGAAGTAGGGATCCCGCAGTACATAAGAATAATTGTAGCCGCCTGTGCCCAGGTAGGTCTGGGAGGCGGAATTGTATCCCTCCTCAAAGGAGTATATAAAAACATCTATCAAAGGGTAGATCATAAACGCACCCAGGAAAAGAATGGCCGGAATCAGGTACAGCCATCCCTTCAAATTCTGTTTTTCCATAGCTGTCTCCTTCACACTCTTATTTCAAAGGGAATCCGTGCTTCCGCTGCCTGGTCAAAGAGAAATACTTTACCGGGCTTTAAGGCAAAGCGCACAATATCCGAGGCGGTGTCGATTGCGCTTTCTGCAGGGATAATGGAGCGGATGGTGTCGCTCTGGCAGCCGGGGTGGGAGGAAACCACGCTGACGTCCCTGCCCATAACCTCCAGACGTCCCATTTGGCAGTGCAGGGGACCGTCCTCCCGGAGAAGAAAGCCTTCGGGGCGAACACCTATATGGACGTTTTGATCCGGAACACCGCCGACCTGCAGTACCGCATCATCGCCGATATACAGCCTGCCGTTTTTCACGCTGCCGTCAAAGACGTTGATGGGGGGAGTGCCAAGGAATTTGGCTACGAACAGGTTCACCGGATCGTCGTAGACATCCTGGGGCCTGCCGACCTGCTGCACATAGCCGTCCTTCATGACGACGATCAGATCGGAGATGCTCATGGCTTCATCCTGGTCGTGGGTGACAAAGACAGTGGTAATCTTTGTTTCTTTCTGGATACGCCGGATTTCTTCCCTGGTCTGCAGCCGCAGCCTGGCGTCCAGATTGGAGAGGGGTTCGTCCAGCAGGAGTACCTTCGGCATCTTCACCAGGGCCCGGGCAATGGCCACACGCTGCTGCTGCCCGCCGGAAAGCTCGCCGGGCTTACGCTCCAGGAGTCCCTCGATCTGTACCAGCTTAGCCGCGGCATATACCTTTTCCTCCATTTCCTCCCTGGTGAGCTTTGCTTCGCCCTTTAAGTTCTCCAGGGGAAACTGGATATTTTTGCGGACGGTCAGGTGGGGATAGAGAGCATAATTCTGAAATACCAGTCCCACTCCCCTGTTCTCGGGAGGAAGATTTGTCACATCGTCGTCCCCGAAAAAGATTTTACCCTCCGTGGGCTTCAACAGGCCGCAGATCAGGTTCAGGGTGGTGCTCTTGCCGCAGCCGGAAGGTCCTAAAAGTCCAACCAGCTTTCCGTCGGGGATTTCAAAGCAGAAATCGCCCACGGCAGTTACCTCGCCGCGTTCCTTTCTGTTCCGGCCGGGAAATTTTTTTGTCAGATGGTCTAATACGATTTTCATGGTGTCCTCCCAAATATCAGGTTCTATTAAAAAGTCCGGCGGCAGTTCTTGTGCCGGTTAAATCCCGTACTGGTCCCGCAGGTCGCTTGATATATGCTCCAGGTCAGGATAGACAAAGCTTTCCGTGATACCGAAGGCCCGGAGGCTTTTGATAAAGTATTCCTTCCTGCTGCCGGGAATGATGATCTTGTAGAGCATGTTGTCCTGACAGATGTCCTCCAAATGCCGCAGGGAATTATGCACTGTGAAATTGGCATGCTGGGAATACATTCGCAGATTGTTTTCCGTGGAGCTGCAGGCCAGGATTCTGTCCACCAGCTCCGGGTTATGATGATTATGCTTGAAGGCGGGCAGCAGCATTTCCTGGGTGGTATCCGCATCGATGGGATAAATGCAGCGCCCGAAGCCCTCCCGCTCATTTAAGAGGTCGGGAGCCAGAACCCATACGCAGGCATCCAGATCTTCGGCAATGCGGTACGTTTCTGTGGCAAAGAAAGAGGCGATCAGGGGAGACTCGCTCCAGTCCAGCATTCTCGTGGGCAGGCCGTAGTGCTGCATCAGGGAGACCCAGGCGGCGTAATTGTGCTTTGCCGGCGGATTTTCGGTGATCTGCCTTGCGCGGATATAGAAATCATTGGTGATGTACCGCTCCACATCCAGACGGCGTTTGCTGCGTTGAATGGACGGAATCAGGGTTCCTGCCGCGTCTTCCTGGCCACGGTACCAGAGCCTGCTTCCGTGCTTTTCATATAAGCCGTTCATAAACTGAAGCAGCTCGTCCATGGTGCGAATTTCCTGAATCAGCATAATTTTTCTCGCTTCCTGCATTGAATAAGGTCATTATATCATGTGGGATGAAAAACAGGCAATGAAAATTTGCGGATAGTTTTGCTTTCGCAGGCTGAAAGAGAAAAAGCAACAGCTGGAGCAGCTGCTGCTTTCCTTTGTTCCGGCGGCCTACAGACATCCGTAAGCCACGGCCCGCATCCGGAGATGATGGTATTCCTCCAGGTTGGGCTGCAGGTTGTGCATATAGACGATGGAAAGGCCCTCCTCGGGGGAGGATTCCGCCCAGGTCCCGGAGCCGCCCGTCCAGCCAAACTGTCCGGGAAAGCCGTTGTGCTGGCCGGCATATCTGTCCAGAAGCATTCGCATTCCGTAGCCGTATCCGTAGCCGGCCAGGTAATTGTTTGAGAAATCTTCCTCAAGCATCCGGGGAGTCAGGGTATTGGTCCGAAGAAGATCAATGGTCTTGCGCCCCAGGAGCTTCTCGCCGTTATAAGAACCTCCGTTGGCCAGCATCTGCATCAGCTTCGTGTAGTCCCGGCAGTTGGTGATGACCCGGGAGAAGCCGGGCACGGTTCCCAGGGGGCCGACAAACTTTGCTTCCCGCTCCGGCTCCGGCAGAAAGAAAGGATCCGCATCTCCCAGGTTCTTTCCCGGTTTCAGGTAATAATCCTTCACCAGGCGGCTTTCCAGATCGCCGAAGAGGAAATTTGCCGAGCTGTCCATGCCCAGGGGCTCAAAAAGCATTTCTTTGATTACCAGCTCCGCCGGTTTGCCGCAGAGCACCTCCAGAAGCCCTGCCGTCAGCTCGCTGGCAAAGCCGTAGAGGAAACGGGATCCGGGTTCAAAGGCAAGGGGGACCCGGGAGGCTGCCCGGATCTGGTCTCTGAGGGTAAAGTATCCCTGCTCCCGAAGCTCCTTCATCTCCCTGGCCATGGCCAGGGCCGTGGGATGGTGCTGCACGGGGACACCGCCTACAATCATTTCATAGGGCAGGCCGCAGGTCATGTTAAAGATGTGCTTCACCAGAATGGGTCCCTCCGTGGGGAATACTTCCAGGGCGCCGTTGGGCATGGTGACCAGTTTGGTGGAATTCTTAAATTCCGGGAAATATTCATACAGGGGATCCGTCATGAGGAATTTACCCTGCTCATAGAGCATCATGGCCGTGGTGTACATGGCAACCTTGGTCAGGGAGGCCTGGCGGAATACATGCTCGGGGCTCAGCCTGACGCCGTTTTCCTTATCGGCCCAGCCAAAATAATTTTCGTAAAGGATTTCCCCTTTTCTGGCAATGACACAGCTGCAGTTGGGCAGCCCGTCATCCACATATTTTTGAAGCAGTCTGTCGAGATCTTTAAAATCTGCCATTTTTTTCACTCCTTTCCGTTATTCCCTCACAGCAGCCCGTAAGAAATCGTGCGGACTCTGGGATGATAATACTGTTCGCCGTTGGGGATCAGGTTGTGCATGTAGACGATGGAGAGTCCCTCCTCCGGATCGGCCTCGCACCAGGTCCCGAAACCGCCCGTCCAGCCGAAAGCACCAGGGGAGCCGTTGAGATTTCCGGCGGCCCTGTCAGTGAGGGTACGGACACCGTAACCATAGCCGTAACCCTCCTCGGGGAAATCTTTCCGTTGGATTTCGTCCAGCCCGTTAGTCCGCATCAGGTCAATGGTTCCGGCGCTCATGAGGCGGACGCCGTCGTATACGCCTCCGCAGGCAAGCATCTGCAGCAGACGGGAATAATCTTCCACATTGGAGAAAAGGCGGGCCCAGCCGGCTTCGTTTTCTTCTCCCGGCAGGTGCTTTTTGTCAAAGAAAGCGGGACCGGGTAGATATTCTCCCTTTTCGTCCAGAGCATAAAGGGAGACCATTCGCTGTCCGGCATCGCCGAAGAGCAGGGCTGCCGTGTTTTCCATGCCCAGGGGATCGAAAAGAAGCTCCTTCAAGGTATCGTTGACCGGCTTATCGCATATTTTTTCCACAATGCCTGCGGCAATTTCACTGGAAAAACCGTACATCCAGTGGCTTCCTGGCTCGCAGGCGAGAGGGGCGGCGGACATGGCGGCAAGCTGTTCCTGAAGGGTGTAATGTCCCTTTTCCCACAGCGGCTTCATACATTCCTGCATGCCCCGCAGGGTGATGTCCTCCGTGGGGGCGTCGGAATTGCAGTAGGGCAGGCCGCATTTCATGGAAAGGGTGTCCCGGATGGTAATGGGGCGTTCTGTGGGTACCACATTCACGTAGCCATTGGGATGGCGGACGTATTTTTTACTGGTCTTCCACTGGGGAAGATAGTTGCCCACAGGATCCGTGAGCAGAAACTTCCCCCGCTCGTAGAGCATCATCATTGCGGTGTAGAGCGGGATTTTGGACATGGATGCCTGGCGGAACAGGGATTTTTCGGTTACGGGGGCTTGGGTGTCAAGGTCCGTAACCCCGAAATAGCCCTCGTAAAGGGTGGTTCCCCGCTGCATGACTTTCAGGGAGCAGCCTGGCAGCCCCTTTTCCACAAAGCCTTCCAGCAGCCTGTCAATGTCTTTTACTGTTGCCATAGTTTTAACCTCCTGTTTGGATTTTGATACTGAATTGTCTAAGCCGCCGTCGCTTTTCCGGCATGGAGCAGGGGAAGCTGCTTCCACTGTCCGGAGCGGTAGCGGATAGCGATGAGGGCGGAGCGAAGGATCTGGTCCGTAGTGATGGCAAGCCACGCGCCGGACAGCCCCATATGGAATCCCCGCACGGCCAGGATGGCCAGGCCCGGGCGGAGCAGGAGCACGGTGTAAAAGGTCAGCTTTGCCACGAATTTCGTGTCCCCGGCCCCTCTGAGGGCACCGGCCACAATAAACTGAGAAGACTGGAAGGGCTGTATGAAAGCCACGATCCAGAGAATTTCCACACAGATGGAGATGCAGGCTGCGTCCTTGGTGTAGAGGCCGGATAGAGGACCGCCGAAAAGGACGAATGCCAGACCCATGAGGATGGCAATTGACATCCCGCAGCGCCTGCAGCGGGTGGTGTAGGCCTGAGCCATATCCGGCCTTCGCCGTCCCAGGCTCTGTCCCATAAGGGAAGTGGCGGAGATGGAGAATACCTGCCCGTTCATCATGGTAAGGGACTGGATATTCATGCAGACCTGGTGGGCGGCAAATTCAACGGTTCCCAGGGAAGCCACGGTTTTGGAAAAGATCAGGGTGCCGATGCGCATCATGAACTGTTCCATTGCGGCAGGAAGGCCGATGCGGGCGATCTCCGTTATCTCCTGCCGGGAGGGACGGAAGTCATCCTTAAAACTCATATGTAAATAGCACTTTTTCCTGGAAACCGCCCACATAGCCAGGCCGCAGGCAAGTACCTGGCTGACGGCCGTGGCCAGGGAAGCACCGGCCACCTCCATTCTGGGAAAGCCGTAATGCCCGTAGATCAGCAGGTAATTCAGGACGATATTGGACAGGTTGGCGGCGGAATTATAGTACATGGCCGTCCGGGAATCGCCGACGCCCCGCAGCACGGCGGTAAGGGTGGAAGTCAGGGAGAAAAAGAGGAAACTGGCCATCTGAATCTGAAGGTAGGCAGTTCCCGCATCCAGGATCTGCTGCGTCTTTGCACCCATAAAGCGAACCAGGGGACCTGCGGTGAGCAGTCCCAGAACGGAGAGGAACGCGCCCATGATAAGGTTGACGGTTACGGCCTGGCGGGCGTATTTCCGGGCAGCATCCTGTCTGCCGGCGCCCTTTGCCTGTGCCACCAGGGCTGTTGCGCCAACGTTCATGGACATGACCATGGTCATCAGCAGGAACTTGGGCTGTGTGGTAAGGCCTACGGATGTGATGGCCCAGGTGCCGGAGTCAAGTCCTCCCACCATCATCAGGTCTACCATGGAGACCAGGGAGGAGAGCATCAGCTCCACGCTGGCGGGCAGAGCAATCCGCAGAATATCCCGATACACATCCCGGGAGGACACGCCTTCCGGAAGGCCGGGAGAAATCTTCTGTACCTTCAGATCCTCGTCGGTGCCGGGGGCCAGCAGTTCCAGTGTATTTTTGGCGGTGGTATTTTCCGAGTCCGTTTTTTTCATAAGCAAATTCCTCTCCTTTGTTCTGTATCTTAACATAGAAGAAAACTCTCTGTCAATAAAAACTATAACGAATTAGCAAAAGTGAATTTGGCGTAATTATAAGGAAAACAGCATATGCAGACAAAAAAATTGCTAAAATGCAGGACTTCGATTTTTACATTATGCACATTGACAAAACTGTCAAAAATAGAGTACGCTTAGTCTGCAATAACGATTTAGCAGGAATCTGTGGAGGGGTAACAATGGGACTTGTATACAAGGAACTGAAAGACACAGGCAGAAGTATGTATCTGTATTTCCCGAACCAGGAGAGGCGTACTGCTTTTAAGCGCAGCCTGATTACCGTGCTGCGGGACGGGGAGGACGAGGCATCCGTGCGGGAGCTCCTGGAGGAGCAGGGGCTGGGAAAGCTGGCGGAGGAAAAGGAAGTGATCCTGTCCTTTCCCAATCCCGGCAAGGGCGGATGGAATTTTGAGCTGGAAGAGGGGGAGGACGACGTGGCGGCTTTCCGCCGTTTCCAGGATGCCTGCAGCCGGGAGAGCGAGGAACCTCTGCAGTGCCATCCCAACGGGATTCCCACCCATGAGGCCATGATGAGTGTATGGCATCCCATGAATGATACCAGGTATGTGATCGGGCTGGGCAGGGGAGCTTCCATGGCCTGCACCCTGGCGGCCTGTGCCCCGGGCAGCCTTGCGGGAATTCTGGCAGTGGGCGGCCGTTTGAGCCGGGCGGCCAGGAAAAAGGCCCTTTGGGCTCCCATGGCGGCTTATCTGGTGAACTGCGGCCCGGAGACCCTGAATTATTTCCGGGTGGCGGACGAAGCCCTGGCTGCCGGAGAAGAAGAGGGGAAGGCGGTCTTTTCCGATCCCGGGAACCCTGCCAGGCGGATCCTTGTTGAGGCAGGGAAGAGGGAGATCGGGGAGCTGGCGGCGGATGCCTGGAAGCTGCTTTTTTCCAGGGTGCGGCGTCCTGATACCGATGCCTGGGGGGATATGGAGCCCCGGATGGATTTCAAGGAGGCCGGCTTTGAGGTTTTTCTGGAGGATACCCGGCTGGATGAACCGGTGAGAACACCCCATACGTGGTTTACCAGCGTGCCAAAGCAGGTGAAAAACCATCCGGAACGGAAGGTGCCGTTAATGCTGTTTTTCCACGGGGCTTCGGACAATCCGGCGGAGGCGGCGGAGATGAGCAAATTCCATGAGCTGGGGGAGCGTGAGGGATTTATTACGGTCTATCCCTGGGGGACCAACAGGACCCAGTGGAACAGTTCCCTGGAGGATCCGGAGGCGGCGGACGATGTGGGGTTTGCAATGGCCCTGATTGATTATATGATTGCCAACTATCCGGTGGACCCCCGGCGGGTTTATCTCTCGGGTTTCAGCAACGGGGCGGCCCATGCCCAGGTGGTGGCACTGCTGCATCCGGACAGGATCGCCGCTATCTGCCATATCGATTCCAACTGGCCCGGAAAGCGGGTGGGTCCCAGCGAAGTGGATTATCGGGATGTGGTGCCCTTCCGTCTGGCCATGGAGAAGAAAAAGGAGTACGACTATCTCATGCCGGTGTGGTATACCTACGGGACCAGGGAGCCTTCTTACCCGGTCTATGCCAAATCCACCCAGCAGTACCAGTATGATTTCTGGAAAGCCTATAACCATATAACGGTGGAGGAGACTCCTTCCGCGGAAGAACCGGACGTCTGCGGCTGCGGCGTACCGGGGCAGGTACAGGAGCGGCTGCGGCCGTCGGAACGGCATCCGGGGCATTACTACGATGTACAGCGATTCTACACGGCGGACGAAAGACATCTGAATTTGTATAATTATGTGGTTATGCACGAAAAGGGACATGACATAGCGCAGATGGATCCGGCGCTGGGATGGGCGTATGTGAAGCAGTTTTGGCGCAATCCCGACGGCAGCCTGGGAGTTGCGGGAGAGGACGGATAAAAGGGAATTTGTGGAAAATAACCAAAGAAGAGAAATAAATCCAATTTGCTATTGACAGCTACAACGAATTAGTAGTATTGTAGCTATAAGAGACATTATAGAAAGTAGACAAAGAAATACGTGGCTTTGGGAGGAAGACAGGTATGATAAACAACAAAAAGAAATTAAGGTCCTACAGAGAGTTCCTCTACATACTGCCCTTTCTTATCCTGGTGGCAGTGTTCTCGTATTATCCCCTTTACGGATGGATATATGCCTTTTTTGATTACCGCCCGCCCAGGCCTTTTTCCTTCGAGGATTTCCAGGGTCTCAAGTGGTTTAAGTATCTGGTGGATAATCCCATCCGGCTGAAGCAGACACTGACCGTGATCCGGAATACCTTCGCCATGAGCGGTCTGGCCATACTGACATCCTGGCTTCCCATGGTATTTGCCATTTTTCTCAACGAGATCAAGTGTATGCCTTTTCGGAAGGCGGTGCAGACCATTACCACGTTGCCTAACTTTGTAAGCTGGGTACTGGTATTCTCCGTGGCGTATAATCTGTTTTCCAGCGGCGGCATGGCCAACAGCCTGCTGATGAAAATGGGGGTTGTGGAGCGGCCCATTCTCTTTCTGCAGTCATCGGAGCATGTGTGGGGGAGCATGTGGCTGTGGAGTACCTGGAAGAGCCTGGGGTGGTCGGCTATCATGTACATTGCGGCCATATCGGGAATTGACGAGGAGCTGTACGAGGCGGCAAGAGTGGACGGCGCTACCAGGATGCAGCTGATCCGGCATATTACAATCCCCAGTATCCTGCCTACATATTTCGTGCTGCTGATGCTTAGCATTTCCAATTTCCTTTCCAACGGAATGGAGCAGTATTTTGTATTCCAGAATGCGTTTAATAAAGAGTCCATTCAGGTTCTTGACCTGTATGTCTATAATCTGGCCATGGGGAGCGGCAGCTATTCCGTTGCCACGGCGTTAAGCATGTTGAAGAGCGTGATCAGTGTGATACTGTTGTGTGTGGCCAACAAGCTGTCGAAGCTGATTCGTGGTGAAAGCTTTATGTAGGAGGAAACCTGTATGAAAGAGAAGAGTAAGAAAGTGAGGATGAAGCGCAGTGCAGGCGATTACGCCATAAGCGGGATTACCTATGTTGTGTTCGCACTGTTCGCGCTGGTCTGTGCGTATCCCTTTTACTACATATTCATCAATACCATCAGCGCCAACGACCTGAGCGAAAGAGGCAAGATTCTCTTCTGGCCCCAGGCAGTGCACTTTAGCAATTATTCCAGTGTGGTACAGATTCCGGGACTTCTGCAGGCAGCTAAAATATCGGTGGCAAGGACCCTGATCGGAACCGTGCTGACGGTTCTGCTGGCAGGCTTCCTGGGGTATATGTTTACCAGGGAGACCATGTGGAAACGGAAATTCTGGTATCGTTTCATTATTCTGACCATGTACTTTAATGCGGGAATCATTCCCTGGTACATCACTATGCGGAACCTTCATCTGGTCAATAATTTCTGGGCTTATGTGCTGCCTACGCTGGTGTCGCCGTTCAACATTATTCTGGTGAAAACCTATGTGGAGTCTACGCCCAGGGAGCTGCAGGACGCGGCGGAGATTGACGGCGCGGGAACCATGCGGATCTTTATTTCGGTGGTGCTGCCCATTATCAAGCCGATCCTGGCCACGGTGGCTATCTTTACCGCCGTGGGACAATGGAATTCCTTTCAGGACACGTTGCTGCTGATGTCAAAGACAGAGCTTCATACCCTGCAGTTCGTCCTGTACCAGTATATCAACCAGGCCAGTTCCCTGGCCTCGCTCCTGACATCCAATGCCGGCAGTGAAGCCATACAGCAGGCCCTGGCCACGGCCCAGACGGCCACCAGTGTCAGGATGACCGTGACAATTATTGTAGTGACACCGATCCTGCTGGTGTATCCCTTCTTCCAACGGTTCTTTGTGAAGGGTATCATGATCGGTGCAGTGAAAGGGTAGCAATAACATTACTATACAAATTTATTTAAGGAGGAAGTTATGATGAAGTGGAAAAAGACAGTTGCATTAGGCCTGGCCGCTGTTATGGCCCTGTCCGTTGCGGGCTGCGGCGACGACGGGTCCGGAGGACAGAGTTCAGGGGGGGCAGTTCAGGGGTCTCAGGGTTCCGGTTCCGGCGGAGGGAGCGGCGCTCCGGAAGGCGGATATGCGGAGTCGGACAGGATCACCGTCGAAGTGTATGACGTGGCGGCCAATTACCACGGCATTCAGAGCGGATGGTTTGCCAAGCTGGTGGGGGAGAGATTCGGCCTGGAGCTGAGCATTCTGGCACCCCAGGTGTCCGGTGATGACAGCCTTTATCAGACCAGGTGCAGCAACAATAATCTGGGTGACATCATTCTGCTGGATAACACGGACTTTATCGACTGTATTGACGCAGGGCTCATCAAGGACATCAGCGGATTGGTATACAATTATGAGAATCTGGCCGTGTTCAAGACCCAGATCGACGCATGGAACTCCCAGGTGGGAGACGGCTCAAAGCTTTACGGGATTCCCACGGAGATGACCAATACCTCCCCGGATACCTATTCGGAGAATATTCCTTTCTCGTCGGTGTGTCTGCCCTGGGACTATTATCAGGAGCTGGGAGCGCCGGAAATCAAGAATCTGGATGAGCTTCTGGATGTGCTGGAGCAAATGCAGAAGAACCATCCCACCAATAAAGACGGGGATTCCGCTTATGCCATTTCCCTGTGGAAGGACTGGGACGGCTTCGGGATGGAGAATATCCTGCAGACCTGTAAGTGGTACGGCCAGGAGGGCAGAGATTCCGTCCTCATCGGAAACGACAACACTGTCATGCCTATCATTGATGAAAACGGCGCTTACTATAAGATGCTGGAGTTCTTCTTTAAGGCCAACCAGAGAGGCCTGGTGGATCCGGACTCTCCGGATCAGAACTGGCAGATTACGGATGAGCAGAAGCTTCGTGCCTATCGGAAATACCTGCTGTGGTACAACTGGGAAATGAATCTGGCCAGCATCAAGCTGACAGAGGAAGAGCGGGCTGCCGGCGTGGGCTTTGTGACCGTTCCCGTCAGCGACATGAACATTTACCAGGTGGCGGATTCCTATTATGGATCCGGCCGTGTATGGGGCCTGGGTTCCGGCGTGGACGGTGAGAAGGAAAAGAGAATCATGGCGTTCCTGGACTGGATGGCAGGCTCTGAGGGTAATACTACCTTGTGGTGCGGCCTGGAAGGCATTAACTATGTGGAAGAGAACGGGCGCTTCGTACAGACAGAGGATGCCAACAAGTATATGCTGGGAGAAATTGCCATGCCTGACGAATGGGGCGGCGGAAGCTTTTCGGACGGGAACCAGAAGCTGAACCAGTACATAGTGTCCTCCATGGCTATTAATCCCAGGACCAACGAGCCCTACAGCTTCGGTTACTGGTCCTCCCAGCAGGAGAAGCCCAAGGATAAGAGGTGGGCTGACTGGACCGAGAAGTACGGCAAGGATAAGCAGACCGACTATTACCTGGAGAAGAACCTGATGAAGGTTGTGGCTAATGTAAATGTGGTTCTGGACAGTGATACCACGGATATTGCCCTGATCAGAAGCCAGTGTGCAAATGAGTTGAAGGATGCTTCCTGGAGAATGATTATGGCCAAGGACAGGGATGAGTTTGACCGGATGTGGAAAGAGACCAAGGAGAAGATGAACGGTCTTGGTTTTGAAGAACTCTATGAGTTTGACTGCCAGAAGTACCAGAAGGTCATAGATGTCAGAAAAGGAAATTGAGAAATCATTGCGATTTACCGCAGATACTGTGCTGCGGCAGGATTCCGGCTCATTGTTCCGTAAAAACATGGTTAAGTCATTGACAGAATAAAGGTGACAGGTATACACTATATTATATGTGTAAGAGAATGTTTTGCGATTATTAGCGTGCACTAGATATGCTGGATAAGGGGACCATGACATGGAAGAGAAAAAGACTGCCGGAGCACAGATCAAGGAAATCGCGAACAGGCTTGGAGTATCCCAGAGTACTGTTTCCGTAGTTCTGGGGGGGAGAGGTGACAAGATACGGATCTCGAAAGAGACCCAGAAAAAAGTCATGGATATGGCCAGGGAACTGAATTACCGGCCCAATATCTATGCCCGACGACTCCGTCAGGGGTCGGAGGAAGTACCTTATGTAGTAGTGGTGTTTTGGAGAAACGACAATCTGAATTCCCGGCTGGGCAGGTTTATCCAGGGGTTCCATGAGGCCTCCGAGAGAAAGGACTGCAGGGTGGAGCTGATGGTTCAGCCCTATAAGCCGGGAGAACTGATGCGCCATGCGGAAATGCTTTCCGGCAACCGGGTCAGCGGCGCCATTATCAGCGGCCTGTCCTCGGAGGATCAGGAGCAGCTGGAAGCACGAGATTATTCGATCCCTGTCATTCTCATTGGCAGGGAGAGTACCAAATTCCATTGCGTGATGATGGACAGCTATCAGACGGGAGAGCAGTGTATAGCCTGTATGGCGGCTCCGGAGGTGAAGACAGGGGCTTTCATTGGATTTAACAATGACAGCCGCGCCGAGAGGAAGATGGAGGCCGGCTTTATGGTGGGCTGCAGGAGCCGCAACATCCGGGTTAAGGAAGACTGGAACGTGTACCTGAGGTGCAGCAGTTATGAAAACGGATACGGGGCGGCAAAGGAAGTGCTGTCTAAAATAGAACTTCCCTCGGCCTGGCTCGTGGCGGACTGCAGGCTGGCCGGGGGCATCATGGATTACTGCCGGGACAATAATATCCGGGTTCCGGAGGACGTCAGATTGATTTTCTTTGAGGAATCAGGTATCCTGAAATACAACAGGCCTCCTCTTTCGTCGGTTGACGTTCCGTCCATGGAGATGGCGGAGACGGCGTTGGACATTGTGCTTCTGGCCTGCAGCAGTTCGATTGACATACCGATCCGGAGGGAGCATCTGCCCCTTTACCGCATCAGGGAGAGCAGCGGGAGCTATGGGCCGGCGGGGAAAGAAGCGGTGCAAAGTAAATAGAAAGAAATAGCGGCTTCCGGGATTCTGTTTCGGAACCGCTGTTTTTATAAATTAAGCTAAAACGAATTAGCATGAGGGCGGGAAACTGACGTATTTCGACAAACAGGAACGGGAGGATTCAGGATGGAGGAAAGAAAAATTTTACTTGCCCCGGAGGGCAGGGAGGAATTTCGGAATCAGGTGGATTTCTGCGTGGGAACCGGCCGGATGGGCCTGGCGCTCCACCGGGAATATCTGGAACAGCTGAAGCTGGTGCAGGAAGAGATCGGTTTCCGGTATATCAGGGGACACGGTTTGTTCTGTGACGACATGGCAATTTACCAGGAGAGCGGGGACGGTATTCCGGAATATAATTACACCTATCTGGACAGGGTGATGGACAGCTACCTGGAACTGGGCCTGCGGCCGTTTCTGGAGCTGGGCTTCATGCCGGAGAAAATGGCCAGCGGAAAGCAGACCATATTTTACTGGAAGGGAAATACCACCCCTCCCGCTTCCTATGAGAACTGGACGAAGATGGTGCAGGCGCTGCTGATCCATCTGTGCGAGAGGTACGGAAGGGAAGAGGTGGTTACCTGGCCGATTGAGGTGTGGAACGAGCCCAATCTGCCCGGCTTCTGGGAACATGCGGATATGCAGGAATATTTTAAGCTCTTCCGGCACACCTTTATTGCCGTGAAGGAGGTGGATTCCCGTTTTCGTGTGGGAGGGCCGGCGGTCTGCGGGGGCAGCGATGAGGTGTGGATCAAAGCTTTCCTGGAATACTGCCGGGATAACGGACTGGCGCCGGATTTTGTCACCAGGCACCACTATACCACGGAAGTGCCGGAGCCGGTGGGCCACTATGGTTATCCGGAGCTGATGAAGGCGGAGGACGGATTTGCCAACCTGCACACTACAAGGGACATTATTGACAGCTTCCCGGAATATAAGGGGCGGGAGATTCATATAACGGAGTTCAATACTTCCTATATCCCCAATGCCCCCCTTCATGACACCAACCAGAACGCGGCTTACATAGCTCATCAGTTGTCCCGTCTGGGGGAGGACAATGAATCCTATTCCTACTGGACCTTCGGGGATGTGTTTGAGGAGCAGGGTGTTCCCTTTACGCCCTTCCACGGGGGCTTCGGGCTGGTGGCAAACGGTTGTATTCCCAAGCCCACCTTCTGGACCTTTGCCTTTTTCAAGAAGCTCAAGGAAGGGAAGGGCCACTGTATTCTGCGAAATGACCATGGGGTGGTCATGTGTATGGAGGACGGAAGCTACCAGGGAGTAGTATGGAATGTCACCAACAGGCGTACCGGACAGCCGTATCTGCTGACCCTGGAAATCCGGGAGCAGCAGGAGGGCTGTCTGCTGACCAGAACGGTGGACGAGACCCACTGTAATCCGCTGAAGGTATGGCATGACATGGGGGAACCGTCCAGCCTTACCGGTGAGCAGCGGAGCCTCCTGCAGGAGGCGGCCCGGCCATTTGTAAAGACAAGGCGGGTGAAGCCGCAGAACGGCAAACTGGAGATTTCCTTCCCGGTGGAAGAAAACGGTGTGGTCTATTTCCGGTGGAAGGCCGGAGAGGTGAAGCCGGACAGGGGATATTCCTATGGGCGCGCCACTCAGTATCCGGCGATCAATCCGGTGACAAGGCTGGATTACCCGGATCCCGACGTGATCCGGGTGGAGGACACCTACTATATGGTCAGCACCACCATGCACTTTATGCCCGGTTGTGAGATCCTGCGTTCCTATGATCTGCGGAACTGGGAGCATTTATCTTATGTGTATGACAAGCTGGACAGCACCCCGGCCCAGAGACTGGAAGGAGAAGAGAATATCTACGGAAAGGGAATGTGGGCCGCATCCCTGCGTTTCCATGAAGGCGTATACTATGTATGCTTCGTGGCCAACGATACCCACAAGACCTATCTGTATACGGCAGGACGGCCGGAGGGTCCCTGGGAGAAGCATGAGATAGAAGGCTTTTACCATGACTGCTCCCTGCTGTTTGACGATGACGGCAGGCGGTATATCGTCTACGGGAACCGGCAGATCCGGATTACCGAGCTGAAGGAGGATTTAAGCGGTCCCCTGGAGGGCGGGCTTCAGAGGATGCTTTTGGAGGACAAGGACAATCCTCATCTTGGGTATGAGGGAAGCCATCTGTATAAGATAAAGGGAAAATATTATCTGTTCCTGATTCATTCCAGGCCCGACAAGTGGAGAAGGACGGAGGCCTGTTTCGTGGCGGATTCCCTGGAAGGGGAGTTTACGGGTGGAGACGTGCTGGACGACGACAAGGGGCTGCCGGACAGAGGCATTGCCCAGGGACCCATTGTTGACACCCCGGAGGGGAAATGGTATGCCCTGCAGTTCCAGGACAGCGGGGCCGTGGGGCGGATTCCTTTCCTTCTGCCCGTGACCTGGAAGGACGAGTATCCTGTCTTTGGAGACGGGGGAACGATTCCGGAGGAGTTTCCGTTGGAGAGCACCAGGCCGGGATATGTATATAAGCCTTTGGTGGGCAGCGATGATTTTAAAGGAGAACTGAAGAGCCATTGGGAATTTAACCATGAACCGGATCCGGCGCTGATCTGTCATGATAAGGCTGCCGGAACCTGGCAGGTGACCACGGATAAGGTGTGCGGTTCCCTGCTGCAGGCCAGAAATACCCTGACCCAGAGGATGCTCTGGCCGGGTTGTGCAGCGGAAGTCACCCTGGACGGCAGCGGCCTGAAAGAAGGGGACTTTGCCGGGCTGTGCGCACTGCAGGCATGCTTCGGGTTTGTGGGACTGACCCGCAGAAACGGAAAGCTGATGATGGTAGTCAGGACCGTGGAGCCGGGAGAATTCCGCAAATTCCCTCCGGAGAATCAGCCGGAGCAGGAATGGGAGGCCGTCCCGGTGGAGGAGAAGGCTTATATCCTGAAGCTGGAGGCGGATTTTACCGGGGGGAAGGACACCTGTACCTTCTGGTATAAGGAAAGGAGCTTTTGGAGCCGGTGGCAGAAGATCGGACCGCAGCACCAGCTTCGCTTTGGCATGGAACATTTCTGCGGCTGCCGTTTCGGCCTGACGGTGTATTCCACCGCGGAGACCGGAGGCAATGCGGTATTCAGTAATTTTGGCTATCATGAGCGGTAAGGAGGAGGTAATCTATGCACACAAAACAAAATCAGGCATTGACCATGTATCCGTTATTCTTTGATCCGATTTACAGGACGGCCTACATGGAGGACAAGGATGGAAAAGCTGCCCTGAAATACCGGGATGACATTTGGGGGGTCAGGCTGGAGGACAACGGCGACGTGACCTTTACCATGCGCGCGCCCTCGGCGGAGACGGTAGAAGTAGCCGGGGTAGGAGGGAGCATGGGAAGGGAGCGCATTGCCCTGGAGCGGGACGAAGAGGGCTGCTTTTCCGGAACCGTGTCGGGTATCGCGCCGGGCTTCCACTATCATTTCTGGTATGTGGACGGCGTGCAGGTGACCAATCCCCTGGCGCCGGTGGCTTACGGGTGCTTCGGGGCCACTAATTTCTTTGAAGTGCCCAGGGAGGGGGAGGATTTCTGGTTCCTGAAGGACGTGCCCCACGGGGATGTCCAGATACGCACTTATGTGTCGGGGATCAACGGGCATGTGAAGAAATGCTATGTATATACGCCCCCTTCTTATAACAGGGAACCGGGGAAGAAATATCCGGTGCTTTATGTGCAGCACGGCGTCGGTGAGGACGAGACAGGCTGGATCTGGAACGGAAAGCTGAATTTTATCCTGGATAATCTGATTGCCGAGGGGAAAGCCAGGGAGATGATTGTGGTCATGTGCTGCGGCTACGCATTTCAGAAGGAGGAAGATCCTGTCTTTTTCCCGGGGGATTTCGGCAGGGAGATGACGGAGAATGTGATTCCCTTTATCGAGAACCATTACCGCACGGCAAAGGGGAGAAGCAACAGGGCCATGGCCGGACTTTCCCTGGGCTCTGCCCAGGCTACTCAGTTTGTTGCCCGTTTCCAGGAGCTGTTTGCCCATCTGGGAGTCTTTTCCGGCATGCGGGACGAGGAGACGGAGAAGATTTTAAGCAGACAGGGGGAATACCCCATGGAGACAGTGCTGATGACCGCCGGAACCGGGGAGAAGGGACTGGACCAGGCGCAAAAGGCTTACACCGACCGCTTCCAGGCGCTGGGCGTGGCGGGAGGCCAGAGATGCTATCCCGGATACCATGAGTGGCATGTGTGGCGGGCGAGCCTGAGGGATTTCGCGGAACTGATCTTCCGGAAGGGGGCAGATGCGGAGGACGGTGCCGGGACATGTGAAGCCGGGGAAGCGGATTTCCGGTATGAGGAGATGTCTCTGGACCGGGAGCAGCTGGACCGCCAGACCTTTGCGGAGCATATCCTGATGTTTGATCCTATCTATAAAGGGCTGGTTCATGCCTTTGATGAGAAGGGCAGGCCTGCGGGGAAATATAAGGATGAGCACTGCGGTGCGGAAGTGGTGGATGCAAAAGCGGGAAAGGCCAGATTCTGGATCAGGGCCCAGGGTGCCAAAACCGTGGAAGCAGACATCTGGGGCATGGGATGCTTTGCCATGGAGCAGGGAGAGGATGACTGGTGGACCTGTGAGGTGACGGGGATCGAGAAGGGATTCCATTACTACGGCATAAAGGTCAATGGCGTGGACGTTCTGGACGGAAACGCCCCTGTGGGCTACGGCGGCTTCCGGGCCATTAACTATCTGGAAATGCCGGAGGAGGATTTTGACGAGTACAGGATCCGCCAGAATCCCCACGGGACGGTTCACCTGAACTATTACCGTTCAGAGGAGACCGGGCGCACCAAGCTGTGCTATGTGTATACCCCTGCTTCCTATGAGAAGGAGCCTGACCGCCGGTATCCCGTACTCTATCTGCAGCATGGGGGAGGCGAGAACGAAGCAGGATGGATCTGGCAGGGCAAGCTTGCCAACCTGGCGGACAATCTCATTGCTGCAGGGCAGATGGAAGAGATGATTGTGGTCATGAACACGGGGTATTCTTTCCCGGACAACGGAAACTATCATCCGGCCATGAGCGCTTTTGCAGAGGAGCTGGTAAGCAGCGGGATTCCGTTTATCGACAGGACCTACAGAACCATTGCCGACAAGGAGCACAGGGCCATGGCAGGACTGTCCATGGGCGGTATGCAGACTCAGAAATGTGTCTTTGCCCATCCGGAGGTCTTCCGCTATGCGGGCATCTTCTCGGGAGGCCTGACCATCCGCAATGAGGAGGTGGATTACAGCTCCATCCTTCTGGATCCGGAAGAATTTAAGAGGCGGTTTGCAATGCTCTTTGTGGCCTGCGGGATGCAGGAGGGGAGCTACGAGAGTACGAAGAAGAATGAGGAGACCGTTCTGGCGGCGGGTGTACCCATCGTTGTCTTTGAAGGGTACGGGTACCATGACTGGACCTTCTGGCGGCACTGTGCAAATGACTTCCTGAGGAAGCTGTTCCGCTGATATAAAGCGGCATGCAGGACGGAAAATAATACTTTATCATAAAAGAAAGGGAAGATATGGCCAAACAAGCAAAAATAACGGTTCATCCGTCTTATGAGACCGGGGAAATTTCCCCCAGATTATTCAGTACTTTCCTGGAGCCTATAGGCACCATGGTAAACGGCACCATGTTCAATCCCAAGCATCCCACGGCTGACGGGCAGGGCTTTCGCCAGGACTTTATCGATGCGCTGAAAGCCACGGATATGCCGGCGGTGCGCCTTCCCGGAGGGAATTTTGTGTCGGCCTGGAGCTGGAAGGATTCCATCGGGCCGAAGGAAGAAAGAAAAGTAAGGCTTGACCCGGCGTGGCACCAGTACATCACAAACGAGGTAGGCCATGACGAGTATCTGCAGTGGGCGGAGAAGGTGGGAGCGGAGCCTCTCTACACCATTAACCTGGGCACCGGGGATATGCGGGACGCCATGGATATAGTGGAATACACCAATCATGAGGGCGGGACCTGGTGGTCCGACCTGCGCCGGAAGAACGGCCATGAGCAGCCCTACGACGTGAAGACCTGGTATCTGGGCAATGAAATGGACGGTCCCTGGCAGCTGGGTTCCTGGGACAAGGATCCAAGAGGCTACGGTGTCCGGGCCAACGAAATATCCAAGGCCATCAAATGGATCGACGGACGAATCGAGACGGCGGTGTGTGCTTCTTCGGCGCTTTTCATGGATCATTATCCTCAGTGGGAGGAAACGGTGCTGCAGGAATGCTATGATTCCGTGGACTATCTTTCCATGCACCATTACCACAGCGCACCTCCCGGAGATGTGAAGGCGCTTTTGGGCGGCTCCGTGTATTACGAGGACTTTATCAATACGGAGGTAGCCCTCTGTGACCTGATCGGGGCAAAATGCCGTTCTCCGAAGAAGATCATGCTCTCCTTTGACGAGTACGGTGCCATGATCCGGCCCAATACCCCTCTGCATCCGGGATACGGCTACCACAATATGATCCGGGCGCATTACAGATTTGACCCTCAGCGGAAATATATCCTTCATGACCCCGACAATATGGAAGAGCGTTTCCGCCCGGGCGGGGATCTGCTGCAGATGCTGTCCATGCTGTCCATCCAGCTGGCGTTCCTGCGCCATGCGGACCGGGTGAAGATTGGCTGTATGACAGGCGGCCTGGGAGCACTGTGTGCCTCCGACCATGACCATGTATGGAAGTCGGCTTCCCATTACGCTTACTGCCAGATGATGGAATATGCCCGGGGCACCTCCATGGAGACTGCCGTGGAGAGCGAGACCTTTGATCTGCCCGGGTATGCCATAGATGATACCTCCCAGTACACCGGCAAGGAGGGCGTGAACTACATAGACGCCGCTTCCGCCTGGGATAAGGAGAGGGAGCAGCTGGCGGTATTCGTCATCAACCGCAGTGAAGAGGAGGAGTATCCGCTGACCCTGGATGTCAGGGGCTTTGAGGAGTATGTGTTTGCAGGCCATCAGGAGATGCACACCGCTGACCTGGAGGCGAGGAACACCTATGAGGAACCGGATGTCATCAAGCCTGCGGAGCATCAGGGGGGAACCTTTGAAAACAATGTGCTGAAAACCCATGTCAAGCCCCTGTCCTGGAATGTGATTCTTTTCAGAAAGGCGGCCAAATAAAGCAGGCAGGTACGTCTGCGGAACAGGAAGGATATGAATAAAAAAGAGGATACCACAGCCCTGCTGCCCGACGGAACCTGTTTTCCGTTCTGGGAGAAGGAGAATGTTTTTGACAGAGAGATACATGTGGACGGTACCCGCGGAAAGAAAGGAGAAGGGGACGGCAGTGCTGCCAGTCCCTTTCTTACCATACAGGAAGCGGCGGATGTGGCAGAGCCCGGAACCCGCATTCTGATTCATGGCGGAACCTACAGAGAGTGGGTCAGGCCCGGGAGGGGCGGGGAGTCCCCGGAGAAGATGATCGGCTACGAAGCCTTTGGCGACGGAGAGGTAATCGTCAAAGCGTCCGAGCAGGTGAGGAGCTTTTGTGAAAGCACGGGCTGGCGCCTGGGCGGGTTCCCCGGGGAACCTCTAAATGCCGGAATGCGTATCTGGCAGCACAGACTGGATCCGGATATGTTCCGGGGCTATAACCCCTTCTGCGCGGTAAATATTCTTCATGACAGACTGTTTTTGGAGTACGACAAGACGGACATGACTACCTATTTGAACAGAAGGGGGATGGTATTCTGTGACGGCAAGCCTTTAAAGCAGGTGAGCCTGTACGGTCAGATGTCCCGGGAGGAGGGAACCTACTGGGTGGAAGCCAACGGCCAGACCGTTCATTTCCGCCTCCCCGGGGATGGGGATCCGGCGGAGCATGTGATGGAGATTACCTGCCGGGAGCAGTGCTTTGCCCCGGCGGAGCCTTTTCTGTCTTATATCAAAGTAAAAGGACTTACCTTTGCCCATGCGGCCACCGGGGCGCCGGTGCCCCAGCGGGGAGCCTTGTCCTGCTACAGGGGCCATCACTGGATCATAGAGGACTGTGTCATAGACTGGTCCAATGCCGTGGGAATCGACGTGGGCAACGAATGCTGGCATCATGAGTGGAAGGAAGGGCAGACGATCGGCAACAGCGTAATCCGCAGATGTACGGTGCGGGATGCGGGGGTGTGCGGCATTGCCGGGCTTCACGCGGAGAATATGCTGGTGGAGGACTGTCTGATTACGGGAACCGGCTGGCAGCGTATGGAGCTCTCCTGGGAAGCGGGAGGGATGAAGCTGCATAACAGCAGAAACGGCCTGTTCCGGCGCAATATTTTCCGGGACACCTTCCGGGCGGACCACATCTGGCTGGACTGCGGAAACGAGAACAACCGCCTGACCAGGAACCTGTTCCTCAACGGTATTGAGCAGAGGGAGGCGGTGTTCATTGAATGCACGAAAGAGGGGGTAAACCTGATTGACCATAATATCTTCTGGAATGTGGAGGGGAGATTTGACCGGAAAGCGGTTGTGGAGCAGCCCGGTTCCTCCGGCTGGTATAAGCTGGCCGAGGACAGTGTGGTCAACGGGTATGCCGTGTACGGGGAAGGTACGGACCGTATGCGGGTGGTAAACAACCTGATCGGCAAATGCAGGAGTGCGGGCTATTTCGCCAAGCCGGTGGCTTTTCGCATGCACGGGATTGAGCGGGGAGGAACCTCCAGGGATGCGGTGCTGGCAGGGAACATTTTCTATGACTGCGGGGAAGCGGCCATCAAGTTTCCCACCAGGGACAATGTTTCGGAGGGGAACCTGTACGTAAAGCTGAAGGGCGGTTATCTGCGGGTGCTCTATCCCGAGCCGGAGGTATGCTTAAATCTCCCTGCCTGGCAGGAGTTTGAGGGATTTGACCTTACGGGGCAGGAGGGATGGTTTGACATTCAGGTGGACACGGAACGCTTAACCATTACCTTTGCGGAGGCCGGAGAAGCCTTGTTCGGCATGCCGGGGGAACTGGAGCGGCGGAAGCACGTAAAGCATGTGGAAGATATGGGAAGTCTGGAAGTATCGGCCCTGGAACGGGAAACAAAGGTTGACCGCCGGGTATTGTGGGAAGAGGATTTCCTGGGGAATGCCGGGGAAGGCGGCAGGGTGCTTCCCGGGCCCTTCCGGAAGGTAAAGGAGAACGAAATTTACCATATTGATCCCAGAAAATCGTAAAGAGAAACACGGACGGAAAGCCGGAAGAGGAGGGAAAAGGATGATCAGAACAGTAAAAACGGAAAACGGAATGGTGCGGGGAATTGAGGCGGCGGATCCCAGGATTACGGCCTTTAAGGGGATTCCCTTTGCGGCGCCTCCGGTGGGGGAGAACAGATGGCGGGCGCCCCAGCCTGCCGCTGACTGGGAAGGGGTATTGGAGGCATACCGGTTTGCCCCCATTTCCATGCAAAGCGTTCCCGGACTGGGAGACGATATTTACTGTAGAGAATGGCATGTGGATCCGGAGATCGCCATGGGGGAGGACTGTTTGTACCTGAATGTGTGGACCGGGGCCGGGAAGCCGGAGGAGAAGCGTCCCGTGCTGGTATGGTTTTTCGGCGGCGGGCTGCAGTGCGGCTATCCTGCGGAGATGGAGTTTGACGGGGAGCGCCTGGCCAGAAGGGGAATCGTAGTGGTTTCCATCAATTACAGATTGAATGTATTCGGCTATCTGGCGCATCCGGATCTGACCAGGGAGCAGCCGGAGGCACCCTCCAATTTCGGAAGCCTGGATCAGCAGGCAGGGCTGAAATGGGTGGTGCGCAATATTGCGGCCTTCGGGGGTGATCCCGGTAATATCACCATTGCAGGCCAATCCGCAGGCGGCGGAAGCGTGCTGAGCCAGATGGCCTGTAAGAAGAATGAGGGCCTGTTCCAGAAGGCCATCATCATGAGCGCTATGATCAGAAGCCCCTACAGGGCAGGAGGAATAGGAGATCCGGAGAAGCTGGACAGTGCGGAGAGAAACGGGCAGGCGTTTTTCGATTTCCTGGGAGTGAAGACTTTGGAAGAAGCCAGAAAGCTGGAGGCTGCGTTTATCCGGGACCGCTATGAGGAATACACCAGGGAGCATCCGGCCATGTTCACGGTTCTGGACAACTGCTTCTGCGTGGGGGATCCCCTTGTGCTGTACGCAAAGGGAGAGTGCGTGGATGTGGCAGTGATGGCCGGAAATACGGAGGACGAATTCCACAATGAGATTCCGGCAGCCGACGAGGAGGAGCTGAAGCGCATGGCCGGAGAGCTTCTGGGAGAGCGGGCGGAGAGATTCCTGGCCTGTCCGGAAGCCCGGGTGAAAACGGACACCGGCTATGCTCCGGTGAGCGGAATCAGCTGTACGGTGAGAAGCGAGTTCCTGAAAAATGCGGCAGGTGCAAAGCCCCGGAAAAACTATTATTACAGCTTCCAGGCGGATATTCCCGGCTGGGACGATCCCGGCACGTTCCATTCCGTGGATCTGTGGTTCTTCTTTGAGACCCTGGCCAAGTGCTGGCGGCCCTTTGTGGGCAGGCATTATGACCTGTCCCGGAAGATGTGCAATTACTGGGCCAATTTCATCTCCACAGGAGATCCCAACGGGAAGGACGCTGACGGCAGCGATATGCCTTACTGGGACTGCTATACCCCGGAGCATAGGACGGAAATGCTTTTTACCGGTGAAGGCCCTGTAGTAAGGACCAATGAGGAATCCGATTTCACGAAGCTTATTATAGAGCAGATTGGGGAAATGGTGTAGGCTCGATTATAATGTAGAAGGAGGGGACAGGAACGATGCAGAATCGCAGGAACGAAGCGCTGGAAAGCCATGGGATCTTCTTTGACCCGGTGTATCTGCAGATGCGGCTGCACAAGGGGCCGGAAGGAATCGGGCCCAGACATTTTGACGAGGAACCGGGGGTGAGGGTGGAGGAAAACGGGGATGTGACCTTCTGCTTTTATGCGCCGGAGGCAAAATCCATGGAGGTGGCAGGGTTTGGAAACAGCGCCATGACCGGACAGCGCCATCCCATGGAAAAGGATGACAGGGGGTATTTTCGGGCTACGGTGCCGGGAATTCCCCCGGGATTTCATTATCATGAGTATTTTATGGACGGGGTGAGCGTGGTAAATCCTCAGGCGCCGGTGGGATACGGGGCGCACCGGGCAGTCAATTTCTTTGAAAAGGAAGGGGAGGGGGATTTTTATTTCCTGAAGGACGTGCCCCATGGGGAGGTGCGTCTGGAATACTTCCACAGCAGCGTCACCGGCCGCACCAGGGCCTGCTATGTGTATACGCCGCCGGGGTACGGACAGGAGGAGGGCGTAAAATATCCGGTGCTCTATCTGCAGCATGGCGGCGGGGAGAGTGAGAGCGGATGGGTCTGGCAGGGGAAGGCCAACCTGATTGCGGATAATCTGATTGCCGCCGGAGAATGTCCGAAATTACTGATTGTCATGAACAGCCTGTACTGTCCGGGACAGGAGCCGGAGGAATTTCTGGCGGGAGACTTTGACAGTATGCTGCTGAAGGACTGTATGCCTTATATAGAGGGAAAATATGCCGTGGATGCCGGGAAGCGCGCCATGGCGGGATTGTCCATGGGCAGCTACCAGACTATCATGACCACCTTATACCACCTGGGCATGTTCCCCTATATCGGGATCTTCAGCGGTACGCCGCAGCGGCGGTGGTACGCCAGGGAGGATTACATGAAAGCCTTCGAAGATCCGGCAGTGTTCCGGGAGAAGGTAAAGCTGCTCTTTTTCGGATACGGGGAGCAGGAAGAACGGATTGTGGGCGAGCTGGAGGAGCAGTTCCGGGAATTCCGGGAGAAGGACATTCCTTATGTCAATTATACCTGTCCGGGGTATCATGAGTGGACGGTATGGCGGAAGTGTCTGCGGGAATTCCTGAAGCTGCTGCCCAGGGCCTGAGGGCCGGGTGGAAGCAGCGGGGCAGCCCTGGAGGCGGGACATCCGGAAGCTGTCTCCGGGGCTGCAGATAAGCGCATAACGGAAAGGAGAGCGTATGATCAGAAAGGTAAAGACGGAAAACGGCTGGGTCAGGGGCATAGAGGCGGCAGATCCCAGGATTACGGCTTTTAAGGGAATCCCCTTTGCAGCGCCGCCGGTGGGGGAGAACCGGTGGCGGGCGCCCCAGCCCTGTGAAGACTGGGAGGGGGTCAGGGATGCCTTTCGCTTTGGCCCCATAGCGGTACAGGACACGCCGGGGCTTGGGGATGACATTTACTGCCGGGAATGGCATGTGGACCCTGAGATAGACATGGGGGAGGACTGCCTGTATCTGAATGTGTGGACCGGAGCCCGGAAAGCGGAGGAGAAGCAGCCGGTGCTGGTGTGGTTCTACGGCGGGGCGCTGCAGTGGGGATATCCTGCGGAGATGGAATTCGACGGGGAGAGGCTTGCCCGTAGAGGAGTGGTGGTAGTGACGGTCAATTACCGGATCAATGTATTCGGATTCCTGGCCCACCCGCAGCTGACCGGGGAACAGCCGGAGGCTCCGGCTAATTTCGGAAGCCTGGACCAGCAGGCGGGCATCAGGTGGGTGGTGCGTAATATTGCCGCCTTTGGCGGGGATCCGGAGAATATTACCATTGCCGGACAGTCTGCCGGCGGGGGAAGCGTGCTGAGCCAGATGGCCTGCCCGGACAACCGGGGGCTTTTCCAGAAGGCGGTGATTATGAGCGCCATGATCAGAAGCCCCTATAATCAGGGACGGATGGGAAAGGCCCAGGACATGCAGGAGGCAGAGGAGAACGGCAGTGCCTTTTTTACTTTCCTGGGGGTGAGCTCCCTGGAGGAGGCCAGAAAGCTGGACGCCCTGTATATCCGTGACAAATACGCCGAATATGCCCGTTCAAACCCCAGGATGGGCGTAGTGGAGGACGGGCGCTTCTGTCTGGGAGATCCCCTGAAGCTGTTTCAGGAGGGAAAAAGTGTGCCCGTTGCGGTGATGGCAGGCAATACCGCGGACGAGTTTCCGAATTTCCTCACGGCGGATTCGAGGGAGGAGCTGGAGGAGAAGGCAGCGGAATGCTTCGGGGAGAAGGCAAAGGAATTTCTTGCCTTTGCAGAGGCCGGACAGCAGGACCACGAGGGCCGGTATGCCAGGGTCAGCGGCATAGAGTGTACGGCAAAGAGCCTGTTTCGTTACCCCAGGGGGGATGGAAAACCCTGCTATTATTACTGTTTTGAGCCGGATATTCCGGGGTGGGACAATCCGGGTACCTTCCATTCCTCGGATCTGTGGTTTTTCTTCGAGACTCTGGCGAAATGCTGGAGGCCCTTTGTGGGAAGGCATTATGACCTGGCCAGGCAGATGTGTAATTACTGGGCTAACTTTATCAAAACCGGGGATCCCAACGGAGCCGACGCGGACGGAAGTCCCATGCCCCTGTGGCAGCCGTACAGCAGGGAGGAGCCCTGGGAGATGAGGTTCAGGCCTGAGGGACCGGTCCCTCAAAAAGAAGAGGCAACACCTTTTCAGGAATTTCTGATGGATATTATGAAAGAGCGCATTTCCGAGGGGAAATGAAAGACGAGGAGGATAATGAGCATGAAAAAACAGGCATTTAACCCGTACCTGCCGTCCTGGGAGTATATACCGGACGGCGAGCCCCATGTCTACGGAGACAGGGTCTATGTCTACGGTTCTCATGACTTTTTCAATGGGTATGTATTCTGCATGGGGGATTATGTGTGCTGGTCGGCGCCTTTGGATGATCTGGCAGACTGGCGTTATGAGGGCGTGATCTACCCCAGAAATGAGGATCCGCTGAACAAGGAGGGAAAGGCCTGCCTCTATGCCCCGGATGTGACCCGGGGACCGGACGGCAGATACTATCTCTATTATGTGCTGGATAAGCAGCCTATTGTGTCCGTGGCAGTGTGCGATACTCCCGCGGGACGGTATGAATTTTACGGCTATGTCCATTATCCGGACGGCACCCGGCTTGGGGAGAAGGAGGGGGACGAGCCTCAGTTTGACCCGGCGGTGCTGACGGAAGGGAAGCTGACCTATCTCTATACCGGCTTCAGCGGCAGATGGGACAAGGACCGCTCAGGCTCCATGGCGGTGGTGCTGGATGAGGATATGCTGACGGTGCTGGAATCCCCTGTATGCGTAGTGCCGGGGTACACTCACTGCCAGGGAAGCGGCTTTGAAGGCCATTCCTTCTTTGAGGCGTCTTCCATCCGTAAAATCGGAGATACCTATTACTTTGTCTATTCTTCCGAGGTGATGCACGAGCTGTGCTATGCCACCAGCAAGCATCCCAGGGAGGGCTTCGTATACAGGGGCGTGCTGGTGAGCAACTGCGACCTGCACATCGACCATGACAAGCCGGGGGATATGCCCATGGCCTACGGGGCAAACAATCACGGCGGCCTGGTGGAAATAAACGGTGAGTGGTATATATTCTATCATCGCCATACCAACGGCACCTGGTACAGCCGGCAGGGCTGTGCGGAGAAGCTTACGCTTGCGGAGGACGGGAGCTTTGCCCAGGTGGAGCTGACCTCCTGCGGCTTAAACGGCGGGCCTCTGGTGGGAAAAGGGGAATATCCGGCCCATATCGTATGCCGTCTGTTCACGGACGAGCCCGAAGGGCATGTGGGCGGCGCAAAGCAGCCCAAGGTGATGCAGGACGGCAGGGACGGCGACGAAGAGCCGGGGTACATTGCCAATATCACGGATTCCGCTACGGCCGGCTTCAAGTATTTTGACATGCAGGGAGTAACGAAGATCCGCATTACGGTGCGGGGGTATGCCAACGGCACCTTTGAGGTGCGGACGAAATGGGACGGAGAGGTCCTGGCCCGGATTCCGGTGGTGTATACCAATGTGTGGGAGGACTACGAGGCGGACATTGCCATGCCGGATGGCGTGCAGGCGCTGTACCTGACTTACAGAGGGCAGGGAAATGCCAGCCTGTTGTCCTTTGCCCTGCTGTAATGGAAATTGTAAAGAGCCGTATATAGAAGATATATAGAAGTTTAGCCTGTCCTGCTTTTTTGGATTGCCAATATTCGGGCTTTCCAGTATAATGCAATCAGTGAATACGGGAGCAGGAGGCTTACGGCATGAGTACTGACAGAAAGAATCGTTATTTACGGAGAACCTGCAGCCTGTTCTGTGCGGCCCTTCTGGCCGCGGCAGGATGCGGGGAAGCGGGGGAAGAAGCCTTTGGCGGTGCGGATGGCACTCCGGCAGAGAGCAGTGGGGAAGCTGGCACTCCGGCAGAGAGCAGCGGGGAAGCTGGCACCTCGGCAGAGAGCAGCGGGGAAACGGGTACTCCGGCAGAGAGCAGTGAGGAAGCGGGGGCCGCGGCGGAACCGGAGGTTTTTGGAGAACCGGGGCAGCTTGCGGCCTACGACCCGGCCCGGGCCCACTATGGCCTGAAAATCCGGGCAGACGAAGAGATTCATGAAATCAGCGACCTGCTTTACGGCATCTTCTTCGAGGACATTAACTTTGCCGCGGACGGAGGCCTGTACGCGGAGATGGTACAGAACCGTTCCTTTGAGTTCACCTCCCTGGCCCAGGGCAATGAAAAACATGCCTGGCGGGATGTGGGGGAGATCACGGCCAATGTGGTGACCGATGACCCGGAAGGGGGACTAAACTGCAATAATACAAATTACATGGTGCTGACGAACGGCACGGCGGATACTCCGGCAGGAATTGCAAACAGAGGATTTCTGGAAGGAATGGCGGTAGAAGAGGGCAAAAGCTACCGCTGTTCTTTGTGGGCAAAAGGGCTGGAGGGCTACGACGGGGAGTTGAACCTGGCAATCACGGAGGACGGGGAAAGCATAGGCGGGGCAGTGGTGCCGGGGATCACCGGGGAGTGGCAGCAGTATGAGATCCTGATCCAGCCGGCACGGACGGCGGATCAGAATGTGGAGCTGCAGCTGACCATCGGGCCAGGCAGCGTGGCGGTGGATATGGTGTCCCTGTTTCCCACAGATACCTATCAGGGCAGAGCGAACGGGCTGCGGGCGGATCTGGCGGAGAAGCTGGAAGCCCTGCAGCCGAAATTCCTGCGCTTTCCGGGAGGCTGTGTGGTGGAAGGCGTGAGCCTGGAGCTGGCCTATGACTGGAAGGATTCCATCGGTGTGGACCGGGAGGGGGAGCCTCTGTATTTCAATGGCACTTATGGGGATGTGGCGGCCAGGAAGCAGGGGCAGAATATCTGGACTAACGAAAATACCTCCAATGACCGGTATCCCTCGTATATGACCTATGGCCTGGGCTTTTATGAATTCTTTCTGCTGGCGGAGGACTTAGGCGCGGTGGGAGTGCCCGTGGTCAACTGCGGGCTGTGCTGCCAGGGGCAGAGTAACGGCAGGGGAAAAGCAGTGGGAACTCCGGAATTTCAGGAGTATATTCAGGATGCACTGGATCTGGTGGAATTCTGCCGGGGCGGGGCGGATACCAAATGGGGGGCAGTCCGCACTGCCATGGGTCATGAAGAGCCCTTTGCCCTGAAATATGTGGGCATCGGCAATGAGCAGTGGGGAGCGGATTTTTATGCCCATTATGAGGCCTTTGTGGAAGCCTTTGCCCAGGCAGGGCAGGAAGATCCTGCGATGTATGGGGATATTGAGCTGATGTTTACGGCAGGGGTGGACGACGGTGACAGCGGTGGGGATTATATGGCGGCTTATCAGGAGGCGGCCCGTTATCTGGCAGAGCACCCCGGTATGGCGGTGGAGGATTTTGCCGGTGCCATTGACCATCATTATTACAATGCGCCCAACTGGTTCCTGGAGCATACGGATTATTATGACGAGGCAAATTACAGCAGGGATACCGCGTCTATGACGGAGGCCCGCTTCGGGGGCGGCATGAAGGTATTTTTGGGGGAGTATGCCGCTAAGTCCAACACTTTGAGGGCAGCCCTCTCGGAGGCTGCATATATGACGGGACTGGAACGCAACGGGGATATGGTGGTGATGGCGGCTTATGCCCCCCTTTTCGGCAATGTGACGGCCACTCATTGGGCGCCGGATCTGATCTGGTTCAACAATCATACGGTGACCCCTTCCATCAATTATTACGTGCAGCAGATTTTTTCCCGGAATGCAGGGACAACCCTGCTGTCTTCAGAGCTCACCGGGGCGGAAGAGCCGGCGAAGGGGCTGCAGGGATCCGTGGGTCTGGGTACCTGGAACACCAGGGCTGCCTTTTCTAATCTGAAAATTGTTGACAACGAAACGGGAGAGGTTCTGGGAGAGGACGATTTCAGTGAGGATGATTTCACGGAAAACTGGATCAACGTGTCTGACGGCAGGTGGAAGATGGAGAACGGAGAGCTGGTACAGAGCAATTCCAGTACCAATACGGGACGTTATTTTAACACCGGTTCCGCCGCTTATTTCGGAAGCTCCGACTGGAAAAATTATACCATGACGGTGACCGCCAGAAAGGATGGGGGGCATGAGGGCTTTCTGATTCCCTTTGGCGTACAGGATACAAATAATAATTATTTCTGGAACATCGGCGGCTGGAGCAATACGGTTTCCTGTCTCCAGCAGGTCAGCGACGGGATAAAGTCCGACCGCATTTTCGGGACGGAGAAGGACTGCGTTATCAAAAACGGGCAGGACTATCAGCTGAAGCTGGTAGTGACGGAAGACAATGTCAAGTGCTATATTGATGACGAGCTTTATGTCGATTATAATATCAGTGAAAATAAGCGCTATGAGAGTTATCAGGTGGTGAGCACAGACGATACCGGTGATATTATCATTAAGCTGGTGAATGTGACCGGGCAGGCCAGAACCTTTGCCGTGGACATAGAAGGGGCAGGGACGCTTGGAGATACCGGGACAGTGGAGCTGGTGGCGGGAGACAGCCTGACCAATGATAATATCCTGGGTCGGGAAGAGGCGGTAACGCTGACATCCTCCCGGCTCTCAGGTATTACGGAGCAATTTAATTATACGGTGCCAAGGTATTCCGTGACGGTGCTGCGGATCGGTAGGTAGTCTTCCTGCTCGATTCCATGGATTGTTTGTGCCGCCAACAGCGGCACTGCCGCCGTTGGCGGCATGGAGGATGGTATGATAAAGGCAGTCTGGATTTTATTGGGAATGATGGGGGTATTGCTGGGAGTACAGCTTATCTATGTTTTGTTTCTGATGGTGTGTGACCTGCTGGTGGATCCGAAGAAGGAGTACGACCACTGCGACAGGTTCTATTTCAAGGTTTTGAACAGCGCCGCCTGCTACAGCTTTCTTCTGGGAAGGCTTAAGATCCGGCTGGAGGGAGGGGAGAAGGTGCCGTGGGACCGGCGCTTTTTGCTGGTGAGCAACCATTGCTCCAATTTCGACCCTATCATTACCTGGTATCTGCTGCGGAAGAACAATATAGCGTTCGTGTCTAAAAAAGAAAACTTCAAGGTGCCCCTATTTGGCAGGATGATCCGCAAGTGTGGGTTTCTGGAGATTGACAGGGAAAATCCCAGGGAGGCTGTGCGGACGCTGGCAAAGGCGGCAGATCTCATCAGGCGGGACGCGGCATCGGTGGGAATATATCCTGAGGGTACCCGGAACAGAACACCGGAAAAAGGGCTGCTTCCCTTTCACAACGGCGTATTTAAAATAGCGCAGATGGCGAAGGCACCGGTGGTGGTGGCGAAGCTTCACGGAACGGACCAGATCCGAAAACGCTATCCCTGGCGGCGGACGAAGGTCTGCCTGGAGATACTGGAGGTGATTCCCGGGGAGGAAATCGTGGGCGTGCGGACCTCCGAAATCGGCGAGCGGGTGGCAAAGCTGCTGACACCGGTGAATACCTCACAGGAATAGGAATAAGTTCCATAAATTGGCTGATGGATGTGAAATCGGCACGTTTGAAAAAACCTCTTATGGGAGACACTGTCTGTCAAAGGAGGTTTTTTTATGCAAGACGATACCATTAAGCTTCTGCGGGAGTGCAATGCAGGGATTAAAATGGGAGTGTCCACTTTAGACGACGTGATGGAGCATGTGCAGGAGGATTCTCTGCGCAGCCTGCTGGCAAAGAGTAAGGAGACCCATACACGGCTGGGGAATACCACCCATGAGTATCTGAAGGAGTATCATGACACAGGCAAGGAGCCTGCCATGATGGCAAAGGTGATGTCCAAAATGAAGACCAACATGAAGCTGGACGACGAAGGGCCGGACAGCACCGTGGCAGACCTGGTGACAGACGGCTGCAATATGGGGATCAAAAGCATTTACCGTTATATCAACCAGTATCCGGCGGCAGAAGATAAGGTCAGGAAGCTTGCCAGGCAGGTGGCGGATGCGGAGGAAACCCTGGTGAAGGATCTGCGGGCGTATCTGTAAAGGTAGTTGACAAAAATTCCAAAAACTGTATACTGGAATCATAAAGGGAGTAGCTGGCATGGAAGGATTCCGTGTTTACTCTGCCGTCAGTACGATCCTTTCAGGATCCGGCTTTGTAATGAAATGGCGAGACTTTACTGTATAAAATAGCGGTAAGGTCTCTATTTTTATACTTTGCCGGAAAACTTAAAAGGAGGTACTGCATTATGGAAACTGTTTTTTGGTCATTGGTGTTGGCGGCAGGGCTTGCCCTGCTGGTAAAAGGTGCAGATCTGTTTGTGGACGGAGCCTGTGAGCTTGCCGCCAGGCTTGGAATATCCCAGCTGGTGATAGGTCTTACCGTGGTGGCAATGGGCACCAGCATGCCGGAAGCGGCGGTCAGTATTTCCGCCGTAATCAAGGAAAACGCGGAGATTACGATCGGGAATGTTGTAGGAAGCAATATTCTGAATATCCTGATAATACTTGGTCTTTCATCCCGCTGTCTGTGGAAAAAAGTACGATCAGGTATGAGCTTCCCTTTCTTACCGCAGTCAGCATACTGCTGCTTCTGCAGGGGCTTGACGGAGAAATCGGCCTATTGGACGGGATGATACAGGTGGTTCTGTTTGGGGTGTACCTTGCCTGTTTATTTGCTCAGGCCAGGAAAAACCCAAAAGGAAATGAAAAAGAAGACGGAAAAGAAAATAAAAAAGAAGCTGCAAACAAGCAGGTCAGGAATGTCTGGCAGTTAATTTTGCTGTGCATTCTGGGATTGGTCATGACCGTGGCAGGAAGCAGCCTGGCGGTGGATGCCGCCAGCGAAATTGCCGTTAAACTTGGCATGAGCCAGCGCTTGATCGGGCTTACCATCGTGGCCCTTGGCACTTCTCTGCCGGAGCTTGTAACCTCCGTTACGGCTGCAAAAAAGGGGAAACCGGATATTGCCATAGGAAACATTGTGGGCAGTAACATCTTTAACATCCTGTTTGTAGTGGGAATTTCCGCCCTGATTCATCCGGTGACGTTTGCGGAGGATTTTCGCTTTGACAGTATCGTCTCCGGGGCGGCAGCATTGCTGCTGATTTTGTTCTGTGTAAAGGATAACAAACTGAAGCGCTGGCAGGGCATCTTGCTGCTGGCAGGATACGGGCTGTATTTCCTGGCAATACTGTAATAAATTACAAGTATGGTTTGTGCCGAAGCGTCACAAATCTTATCAGGCAAAAGAAAAATCAGATATTTTGCCAGCCTTATCGGCGTAAAACGCTTCGGAATGGAGGGGAAAATGAATATTGCAGAGATTACCATGTTTGTAGTCAGGCTGTTGGCGGGAACGGGAGTGTTTTTGGTAGGGGTCCATCTGCTTACCTCTAATATCGAACAGCTGGCCACGGGAAAAATAAAAAGCCTGTTTGGGAAAACCGCCGATAAAAAGCTGCCCAATGTTGCAATCGGCATGGGGGCTACCGCGCTGATTCAAAGCTCCGGCGTCACCACGGTACTGATTGTGGGCTTTGTAAACGTGGGCATTGTAAATCTGTATCAGGCGGCGGCAATGATTATGGGCGCGAACATCGGTACAACCGTCACGGCACAGATTGCCGCTCTCAGTGCTTTCCCCATTACTACCTATATTCAGGTTTGTGTTTTCGTGGGGATCATGATGTACATGATCTGCAAACGGGAAAGCCTTCGGAGGGCGGGGCTGATCTTTGCGGGGCTGGGGCTTATCTTTATTGGGCTTTCTTTAATGTCTGACGCCATGAAGGGCAGCCGGGATATGATCCAGGTGCTGTTTGAGCATGTGAAGAATCCCTTTTTGCTGTTCCTGATCGGTATCCTCCTCACGGCTCTGGTGCAGTCCAGCTCTGCCACCACATCCATCATTATCGCCATGTCCGTGGCCGGGCTGACCATCGGTACGGGCGGAAACGAGGTGCTCTACATAATTCTGGGTACGAATATCGGTTCCTGCGTCACCGCGCTTATGTCTTCCTTTACCGCGGGAGCCAATGCAAAGCGGGCAGGGTTGATTCATCTGCTGTTTAACACGCTGGGTTCGGTAATATTCTTTCTATTACTTATCCTTTGGCCTGGTTTTTCACAAATGACCTTTCAGAGATGGTTTGATTCCGCCGCCACACAAATTGCCATGTTCCATACCTTTTTCAATGTGATTTGTACAGTGCTTTTCCTGCCGCTTTGCGGGATGTTTGTAAAAGTATCCGAAACGCTGATTCCGGAAAGAAAAACGGAAAAGGCAGGCAAAGTCGATACCTGCCTGGATGAGAGAATGCTTACTTCGCCGTCTCTCGCCATTTCTCAGCTGGAAAAAGAGACGATCCTTTTGGCGGAGGAGGCCATGGGGGCCTTTCGTACCGCTTATCGGGCTTTCGACAAAAAGGATCAATCTCTGCTGGAGCCGGCCCAGGAGCAGATCGACAGGGCTGACGAGGTATATCATGGCATCGTAAATTATCTGATCCGCCTTTCCGCCCAGAGCAAGCAGGTGATCCATGAAAAAAGCATCTCCAATATCCATAGCAATGTGGGAGATATTATGAGGATTGCAGAGATAGCCGACAATTTTATAAAATATACCCGAAGCACCATGAAACATAATCTTGATTTTTCGGGAAGTGTCAGGCGTGAAATAGGTGAGATGGTTCAAAAGGTGGAAGAGCTGTACAGCCTTACCAAGCAGATTATTTCCGAAAAGGATGTGTCCCTTCTGGCAAAGGCCGACAGGATTGAGGACGAGATCGACGGCTTCCGCAAGCGGCTGATTGACGGACATATCGAGCGGCTGAATGCGGGCATCTGCAGACCCGAATGCAGCGGGGTTTTTATTAATCTTGTGTCTAACTTGGAAAGGCTTGGAGACCATCTGACCTATATTGCCTATACGGTCAGTTGACAGCTGTGCGCCGGTTTCGTATGATGAAAGGAGAATCGCAGCAGATCTGATTTTTGGCAGTATCTGCGGGACAGGCATGAGAAGAAGGGAGAACGGGATGTCACGGCAATTTGAATATGGTGAAAAAACTATCGTTACCACGGATCGGGGGAAGGTGAAGGGGTATGGCTGGAGAGGGCTTTACATTTTTAAGGGTATTCCTTACGCCAGGGCCAGGCGCTTTCATGCACCGGAGCCGGTGGATGCCTGGGAGGGCGTACTGGATGCTTCAAGCTATGGTTATGTCTGTCCGCTTCTGGATTTGGGAAAGCCTCAGGGGGAGATTCGGGTTCCCCATCGCTATTGGGTGGCTGACGAGGACTGTCAGAATCTGAATATATGGACGCCCGGCTGTGACGGCGAGAAGCGTCCTGTCATGGTATGGCTCCACGGCGGCGGTTTTGAAGCCGGCTCTTCCATTGAGCAGGTGGCTTATGAAGGGGAAAACATGAGCCTTCAGGGGCAGGTGGTAGTGGTTTCCATAAACCACAGGCTCAATGTGCTGGGGTACTGCGACCTGTCCGATTTCGGTGAGGAATATGCCAATTCCGGCAATGCGGGCACGGATGACATAATAGCTGCCCTTGCCTGGGTGAAGCGAAATATAGCGGCCTTTGGCGGTAATCCGGACAATGTGACGGTATTCGGACAGTCCGGCGGCGGTGCCAAGGTGACAACGCTGTTACAGTCTCCGGCGGCGGACGGCTTATTTGCCAAAGGGATTAATATGAGCGGGGTCATCGGGCCGATGCTGGCAGACGCCACGGGAAGCGGCAGGGAACTGGCGGAGGCCATGATGAAGGAGCTGGGGATAAAGTCTGTCAAGGAGCTGGAGACAGTGCCCTATGCCCGGCTGGCGGAGAGCTATAAAAAAGCACGGGACATTCTGGGGCCTCAGGGGAAATATGTGGGCGGCTGTCCCCACCCCAACGCATATTACGCCGGAGAGCCTGTGGCAAACGGCTTCCGCAGAGAGACGGCACATATCCCGCTGATGATAGGATCGGTATTCGGAGAGTTTGCCGCATTTATGCCGGCCAGGCAGGATCGCAGTAAAATGAACAGAGAGGACGGCGTGCAGGCCGTGACCTCGGCGCTGGGGCAGGAGGCGGCAGGTGAGTTGCTGCCATTATTTGAGAGTGCGTATCCGAACCGCAACCCTGTGGATCTGCTGTCGCTGGACTTTATTTTCCGGCAGCCGGAAATCGGCTATATCCGTCTGCGGAGCGGACTGAACCAATGCACCTGGAGCTACCTGTTTGAGCAGGACTTCCGGATTGACGGCGGCTGTGTGGCCTGGCACTGCAGCGACATTCCCTATTTCTTCCACAATGCGGAACTGGTGCCGAATACCCGGATGCCCGGTGTGGAAAAGCTGGAAGAGCAGATTTTCCGGAGTGTGATGGCTTTTGCCCATACGGGTGATCCCAACAATGATGCTATCCCACAGTGGAAAGCCTCCACGCCGGAGGAAGAGCACACGATCCTTTTTTCCGGAGATACAAGGGTGGTTACAAATCATGACCATCGGCTGATACCCCTGGCGGCAAAATACCTTGGCCCGCTGCTTGGCAGAGCCATGTCCGGAGGCGGGGCAAAGATCCAGCACTGAATCTCCGCCGGGGCCGTGGAAGGCGGCATTGTCAGTTCTGCCATAATATATTCTGTTCCCGCAATAACGGATAGGTAATCAGGCGGCTGCTTTCCAGATTTTCCCTTTTCATATCTACGGCGGTGATCTGGCTGTTGTCATAGGTGGTGTAATAATAGATGCCCTTGTCTGCATTGCAGCAGCAGGAGTAAAGTGTTACTTCGTACTTTCCCTCTCCTGTACAGGAGCAGCCCCGCTGCTGCTCCACGCTCTTTAAAATGTGGAAGAACTGGCTGACGCTCTCGGCTTCCGAGGAGCCGCAGCGGGAGTTTAACAGGGTAAAAGCGGCTTTTACAAAGCGGGAGGCGGAGGAAAGATCACCGGGGAGCCCCATGGCACCCATACCATAGCAGTAGGGCTTCAGGGCAAGCCTGTCGCAGAAATGATTTGCCGGAGGGTTGGCGGAGAGGGCCATATAATTGTTTAAATTGGTCAGATGGTAGTCGAAGGGCGGATTATTGGTCAGGAGTCCCACCGGATTGTCGTAAACCTTTAAGCCATCCTGAACGGACTCCACCGTGATGCTGCCGTCTTTACCGGATATGATCCAGTGCAGGGACGCGGGGGGAAGCTCCTCACGAAAGGAAAGGGATACCAGGTTCAGCCGGGCCAGCTTATCCTTAGCCTGGGAAACGGTGGCGCACCGGCTCAGGATCCAGGGGATGAATTCGAAGGAAGCAATGTTATCCATCCCCTCTTTACAGGGATTGTAAACCGCGTTTCCGGGGAAATTCAGGCCTGCCATGCTCAGGCCAGCTTCATTGGTGGCCTCGTAGTAAAGAGGATAGTCGTCCAAAACATACGCCATGCCGATCATGGCATAGTGCCGGGAAATTGTCTCTACATTTCGAAAACGGAAAGGAAAAATCCTGGGGGTGACGGTTATTTCTTCCTGATAAGAATAATCCAGGTCCAGATTTCGACCGAAATAAAAATCCTGAGTTTGAAAAGCTGCTGCAGTACACATATGGTTACCTCCTGTTTGATTTAGTGTTCGTTTTTAAGGCGAAACCTATTCCATCATTTTAGGGAAACGCTGATGAAAGCGTTTCCTTAGAAATCGTTAAGCCCCAGGGTCTTTCTGGCAGTCAGGGCAGTAAACGCTGCTTCTGCCGCCCACTACCATACGGCATAGTCTATGATTGCAGGCGGGGCAGGGCTGCCCGCTGCGGCCGTATACCTGGAAGAACGGGGTATTGCGGTAATTCCGGCCTTTGGCCTGCAGATAGTCTTCCCATGTGATTTCATTCTTTTCGGTAAAAAAGGCCAGGCGCTCCGGAACGGCGGCAGCAATCCTTTCCCAGTCTTCCTGCTTTAAGCTGTTGGCAGGACGGGCCGGATAGATTCCGGCCGCAAACAGGATCTCGTCGGAATAGATATTGCCGATTCCCGCAATTACGCTTTGGTCCAGGAGACATTCCTTTACGGTCTTCCTGCGCTTTCCCAGGCGGGCAGCCAGATATGCCGGAGTAAGCTTATCATCAAATGGCTCGATACCAAGCTTTCCGATTCCGCTGTATGGATCCTCTTCGTTTTCCCGAATCAGCCAGAACCGCCCGAAGCGGCGCATATCGGAGAAACGTAGCTCAAGGGCGTGCAGGTTATTCGAAACAGATACAGTTTCAGAAGCAGGCAGGCCATTCGAAACAGACACATTATCAGAAGCAGGCAGGTCATTCGAAACAGACGTATTTTCAGAAGCAGGCGCGTTATCCCAGCCTGGCAGTTCCTCAGGGGAGCCGCTGAGGCTGAAAATAATGTGAGTATGAGCTTCTTCCGGAAAATCTGCAGGTGCGAGCAGCAGACAGCCAGTCATGCGCAGGTGCAGGATAATCCGGTCATGACTGCGCAAGTGCAGGATCAGAAACTTTCCCCGCCGCTCCATGTGGGATATGGTCTGTCCGGTCACCAGACGGCAGAATTGCTCCGCATCGGGGTAAGCGGTGATTTCCGGGCGCTTTACGGTAACTTTTGTGACGGTAAGTCCCCGGATTTGGGGCTCCAGTACTCTTTTGACGGTTTCAACTTCGGGTAATTCCGGCATGGCATTCACTTTCCTTTCGTGAGAGCACAGGTTTATCTTTTGGTCCCTGATGTTGGTGGTATGTCCGTTGAAGCGGATAAGGGGCATTATTATGATATTTGATTTTGCCGGTAAAAGCAATATTAGAATCCATAAAATTACGGGTTCGGCGCATTCCGGTTTGACAAAGTACAGGCAGCGTGCTAAAATGGCTATAGCATAAGGAGAGGGGTGAAAGGATGAGAATATAATTTACTTTTGATTGCATGAAGATCAGAAACAGTTTCAGGGTATTCCTGTGCTGTTTGCGTCATGTTGCCAAAAGTGGATTATGTTCTCATAACCTCTCTTTTTTGTGCGGCAATTTTTGGGAAAATTCCGGTGAATATCAGGGCAGGCATTGTGATCAGTCTGTGCCATCTGCAATAGAGGTTTGGAGAATGTAGGGGAACTGTTTGGCAGCAAACGGTTCCTTTATTTTATGGAAGGGGGAATTCATATGGCACAGATTAATGTAAGTCATCTGACTTTTGGCTATGAAGGGAGCATTGATAATATTTTTGAGGACGTGTCCTTTTCGATTGACACGGATTGGAGGCTGGGGCTGCTGGGGCGTAACGGTAAAGGCAAGACCACGTTTCTTAAGCTGCTGCAGGGGGAGTATCCGTATCAGGGAGCGATCAGCGCCGGGGAGAGATTTGACTATTTTCCTTATACTGTCAGCGGGGAACAGATGCTGCAGCCGGCGGCGGAGTTTATGGAGGAATTAAAGCCGGGGTGCGAAGACTGGCGTGTGATCCGTGAGCTGGAACAACTGGGCCGGACGGCGGAAATTCTGTACAGACCTTTTGGTGCTTTAAGCCCCGGAGAACAGACCAAGATACTTCTGGCAGTGCTGTTTTCGGAAGAAAATGAGTTTCTGCTGATTGATGAGCCTACCAATCATCTGGATCATGCTTCCAGAGAGATCGTTAAGCATTATCTGGCATCTAAGAAGGGGTTTATTCTGGTGTCTCATGACAGAGACCTGTTGGATTTCTGTGTGGATCATGTGCTGGTGCTGAATCGGCAGTCCATCGAGCTGCAGAGCGGCAATTTTTCTATATGGCAGGAAAACAAACAGCGCAGGGATCAGTTTGAGCAGGCAGAGAACGAAAAGCATCTGAAGGAAATCGGAAAATTAAAGCAGGCAGCGGCGCGTACTGCCGCCTGGGCTGACAAAAACGAAGCGACAAAGATTGGCTTTGACCCCATAAAAGAGCATGACAGATCTATAGACGCCAGAGCCTTCATCGGCGCTAAGACGAAAAAGATGCAGAGCCGGGTCAGGCAGATGGAGAAACGCATCCGCCGGGAGATTGAAGAGAAGGAGGGCCTGCTGGCAGATCTGGAGCGGCCGGCGGATCTGAAGATGATGCCCCTTAGGCATCACAGGGAAACCCTCGTGAATGTCAGGGAGTATGCGTTGGAATATGAGGGGGCGAAGGGGCCGCTTTTTACAGGGCTTACCTTTGAAATCAGCCGGGGCCAGCGGATCGCGCTCCACGGCAGCAACGGGTGCGGCAAGTCAACGCTGCTGAAAATGATTCTGCATAGGGCGGGGGTTATACAGCATGCGCCGCCTGTCAGGGAAACCGGAGTCTGCGAGACTGCTTCCGGTCTGACCGTTTCCTTTGTGAATCAGGATACCTCCACGCTCCGGGGCAGTATTTCCGAATTCTGTAAAGGGAGGGAGCTGGATGAGAGCCTGTTTTGCGCTATACTCAGGCAGCTTGATCTGGAGCGGGGGCAGTTTTTGAAGGGCATGGAGGAATATTCCGAGGGGCAGAAAAAGAAGGTGCTGATTGCGGCAAGCCTGCTCGTTCCGGCTCACCTGTATGTATGGGATGAGCCGCTGAACTATGTGGATGTTTTTTCCAGAATGCAGCTTGAAAAGTTGATTCTGGAGTATGAACCGACGATGCTGTTTGTAGAGCATGACGTCAGGTTCAGAGAAAAAATTGCGACGGGGACGGTGGAGCTTTTATGAGAGAAAACATATTTATCGAAGGACTGCAGGGGATGGGGAAATCCACCCTGCTGCAAAGAATTGCCGGTCAAAGGCCGGAGTACCGGGTATGCCGGGAGGGAGAATATTCGCCGGTGGAGCTGGCCTGGTGTACATGGATGAACGAAGAAGAGTATACTGCGGCGCTTGAAAGGTATGCGCCCCTTCGCAGTGAGATGGAAGCGTGTACCTACCGGGAGGGGGATCATTATATTGTGACCTACACAAAGATACTTACGGACATACCCGGATTTCATAAGGATTTAGAGCGGTATGAGATTTATAATGGCAGGAAAACCCTGCAGGAGCTGGGGAAAATCGTCTTTGAAAGGTACAGGCGGTTTCAGGACAGCGGCTATCTGTTTGAGTGTGCTTTTATGCAGAATATTGTGGAGGATTTGATTCTGTTTCATCAGCTTGACGACGAAGAAATTATGGAGTTTTACAGGAGGCTTTATGCCGTAATACGGAAGGAGAATTTTAGACTGCTGTATTTGTGCAGCGATAAAATCGAGGAAAACATACGGATCATTCAGAAGGAGCGTTCCGACGAGGCGGGAAATCAGATGTGGTATCCGGTGATGATGGAATATCTGGTGAACTCGCCTTACGGAAAGGCTCACGGATATAAGGGGTTTGAAGATTTGATTACGCATTTGAAGCACAGGCAGCAGGTGGAATTGCGCATTGTCCGTGAGATTGTAGGGGACAGGGCCAGCATCCTTCCGGCGAAGGGGGACTTTACTTCCCTGTGGAAGTAAACGGATTTGCTGAAGCCGGAGGTGAATTGATTCTTGGCTGCGGACGGTTGGCTGCTAAAACAGATCAGATAATAGGGTGTCTTAAGGCGAAAATGCAGGAGAGATTGAATACAGGCTCGTTTTATGTTATGCTTTGGTAGAAAACAGAATGGTGGACTCCGGAACACTTTTTCTTTGGCAGGAGGCGAATGGCAGAGTATGGAGCATATTGCAGAGTTGGGCGGAATTGTAACAGGCTTCCATATTGGGGAGCAGTGCATTGACTGCATGTGCGGGACAAGGCTGATGAAAATTGACAAATGCTCCCGGAAGATGATCCTGCAAAAGACGGTTTTTGAGAAGGAGGGTTTATCGAGAAAACTGGCTGCAGATGGGGAACAGATCTTTGCATATGATTTTTGTACACTTTATGGAATAAACCAAAGGAATTATGAACTGCTTGGAAAATGGCAGTTAGGCAATGATCTGAGTTCTGATATATGCGGGATTGCGGTTGACGACGATACGATTTACTGCTCTATCCGAAACGGAAAGATGATTACTCTGGACAGGCAGTCGTATCAGAAAAAGGAGTTTATTGTTTCCGAAAGCAGTATGTGGAGTGTCAAAACATATGCTTCCTGTCTGGTATGCGGAACGGTAGAGGGAAAATTGCTGTTATTGGACAAAAGGAATCTTTCGGTTATAAAGCAGATTGTTTTAGGAAAGAAAAATATCGGTGATCTGTATATCGACGGAGAAACCTTATATGCCGCAGGCCATGACGGAAAGCTTTTTAAAATCAGCCTGCGGAACTTTGAAGTTGAGAACTTAGCCAGAAATGTACATAAAAAAATGTTTTTCTGCGCGGGAATGTTCAAAGATATGCTGATAACGGTCTCTTACCCCTGCTCGGAAATTGCCTTTTGGAAGAAAGATACTTTGGAAAAGGTAAAGGTAATGAATACACCCTTAAAGCTGTCGGGCTGCACCTGGATAGAAGGCAGTTTTATGTATCTGTCATCCCGCAATATTTTGGGAATTGACAGAATTGACTTAAGCAGCGATGTGAAATAAAGCCAGTTTTTGGACGCTAAAACCATAAGACGGGAGCATTCAAAACTGCCTCAACAGGTATTTGAATGAAGGGTATTGTGGCGGGGCGCACGTGGACTACCGATGTCGTGTATCGTGAAACATCGGGAAAAGCCGAAAAGCTGAGAAAAGAAGGATGTATTGCCGTGGAGATGGAGCTTGCCGGATCTGGCGGCGCAGGCATGTGCGGAAGCAGGAATAACGGAGGAACTGAGGGACAAGCTCAAATATAATAGGATGATGAATCATGACAGGATAGGGGTATCTGACAGGATATTTGGATTTGGTACTCCGGCATCATTTTGGGGTGTAATTCTATGCTTTGAGGGTGCGCCATGTGTTTAGAGATCAGGAAACACAGCGTTGATGGTGGACGTGACACCTATGAAATGCTGCAGGAATGTCTGCAGGAAAACAAAGCAGATATATTTGAGACAAATACCATTGGTATACAGGATGCAGCAAAGGAGCAGTATTGTCCATTTAGCGGAGGACAGTAATATCCATTCATGATAAATATCCAACGGGTAAGACGGACTTTGGAAACTGGATTGTCTCAAATGATATGTCGTCGTTGCAAATATGATACTGTATCATGTTTCTGATCTGGAGAAAGGGCTGGAGGAATTCAGCGTTTACAGCTGTAATACGGAGGGAAAAATGGCAGAATTAGCTTCAATGATGAATATTGGAAGAGAGATGGCAAAAAAGCTGGGTTCCGTGGGGATCAATACGGCGGAGGAATTAGTTGGTTCGGGCGCTGAGCAGGCTTTTCTGAAATTAAAAGAAAAGTATCCGAATGTATGTCTGGTTCACTTGTATGCGTTAGAGGGAGCAATCTGCAATATGGAGTGCAACAGTCTTCCTGAGAGCAGGAAAAAAGAGTTGAAGGAATTCAGTGATTATTTGAAGAAATGACGGTCCGCCGCCTGGATGGGTTAAGGCGGTAATAAGAATTGAATGGAGGGAAAAGCTATGAACGAGATCATTCAGGCAATGGAAGGGCGCAGAAGTATCCGCAAATTTAAGGCGGAAATGCCCGCAAGGAAGGATTTGGAGCAGATTATTGAGGCAGGCCTTTATGCCGCCAGCGGAAAGGGGAAGCAGGCGGTTATCACGGTTGCCGTTACTGATCGAAAGGTAAGGGACAGGCTTTCTGCCGCTAATTGCAGGATAGGCGGCTGGCCGGAAGGCTTTGATCCGTTTTATGGTGCACCGGCAATTTTGATCGTGCTTGCGGATAAAAATTGGCCGACTCATGTTTATGACGGGAGCCTTGTTCTGGGGAATATGATGCTGGCAGCTCATTCGCTTGGGCTGGGAAGTATATGGATTCACCGGGCAAAGGAGGAATTTGAAACCCAGGAATGGCAGCAGCTGCTTGCAGATCTTGGGGTAGAGGGTGAATGGGAAGGCATAGGCCACTGCGCGGTTGGGTATGCAGACGGAGAAATTCCGGAAGCTGCAGAACGTAAGGAGAGCAGAGTTTTTTGGGTGGAATGACGGGAGTGCTCTATTTGATATGAAAAGGTATCTGAAAAACGTATGGAAAGAGATCTATTATTGAGCCTATATTAAAAAGATGTGGGATTCCTAATGCTTACCGGAAATATTATATTGCGTACTATATAGAGGGAACAATGGCAATTAGCAAGGAATGGCTTAACAATGATTGTCCGGGGAATTGGCGGCACTTGTGGGGCAGAACGGGGCAAATCGCGGCACTTGGGAAAGTGGGTTATTACGGTTTTACTACGAGTGAGGAAACGAAAAAAGAGCCTTTATTCTAAGCCCCTTTTTCGTGTTCAGGTAGGCGAGCATTCCATACCGGGAGCCGGGTGCGTTCTGTTCGCTGACGTATTGGTGGATCAATTGCCGGACATCCACCGGTAGCCCTATTCTTTCAAGCCTGCCGGAATATTCGTCAGACTTCCGGAGAATTGCCTGGTATTCCCCGTCATCATTTGTGATGCCATTCATGACACTGTTCATGCGTATGTCCATGAGTTGGTACAGTGCAGAATCCTTTTCCAATCCAATCCCTCCTTTCTTGGTGTCGTATCTTCCCTCTGAATCGGGTAGTTGGCAAGTGAAAAAAGAGATGATAAAAATTCATAAAAGTTTTGTTGTATTAGCCGATATGAAATAATAAAATACAGATAGAAAAGTATGAATTGCAACGGAAGAACCATACTAACAAGGGAGGTGTTTATTATGGCAACTTCAAGTATCACAAAGAATTTTGTCATTTCCGGCAAGGAACAGGTGGAGATGTTTGTCAATGCGATTGAAGAATCTGCCAAGAACCGTCCTGTTCATATACCTGTAGCGGCAAGAGAGATAAAAGGAGAACCTGAATTGAGGGAAATGATGCGGCTGCGGAAGATGAAAATAAAGGAGAAGGAAAATGCCGGGAAATGATAAATTCTTTTCAGTCAATATCCGTGAGTATTTGGCATTGGGGAATGATGAAGAAGCCGGAGAGCCAGCACTGGTTGAGTTGCTTTCCGGCTTTTCCAGTCCGAAGAATAAGGACGTGGAACGTTTTTTGAAAAAAAGTGCCATAGAATTCACGAAAAAGAACCAGTCTGTTACATATCTTGTAGTTTCAGCAGAGGATGTCAGATTACTTGGATATTTTACCCTTGCATTAAAACCATTGACGGTAAGGGGTGAAACAGTGAGTAATACTATGAAAAGAAAGCTGTTGCGAATCAGTGAGTTGGATGAAAAATCGGATACCTATACCATGTCGGCATATCTGATTGCACAACTTGGGAAAAACTTCTCGGAGAGTGGCGGAACAGAAATCACGGGAGCAGAACTGCTTAAACTTGCCTGGGATAAAATTAAAGAGATACAGTATTTGGGCGGAGGCGTAGTGACCTTCTTAGAGGCAGAAAATGAGGAAAAGCTGTTATCATTTTACCGTGACAACCGTTTTTCACAGTTTGATACAAGGCAGACCGCATCAGATGCGGAGGAGTCGCATGAGCTGGTACAGCTTTTAAGGCTACTCTGATGCGATTTCGTAGCACTGAAAGATATGGATTTTGTCGAATCCCGTTTGTCGAATGTCGAATTGGGTGGGGTAAATGGGGTAAAGAGGGGTAAAAGTCATCAAAGTATAACAGCGGCACAGGCGGCAATAAAAAAATAATGCCATAGGATTTTTGGTACTCGCAGGCAAAAGTATACTTTCACGCAAAAGTCGGGGGTTTCCGTGATAGTACACAGGAAAATCAAAAAATATTAGCGGGAGGATAAGGGCTGTCCAATGGCTCTTTTTGCTTTCCATTCCCGTAAAATAGTCATTTCGTGCCAACGGATGAAAAACAGATAAATTTTATAGCATAATTCAGTGTATTCATTCACTGAAAATCATTCAGAAAGCTTATTCCATTTAGCAAATTAAAGCTGTATAATAGAGCCGACGATAAATCGGGATTTACAATCTCGCGAGTGAACTAAGATTGGAGGAATGAATAATGAGAGACGTACATGTACACTTTTTACATGGAAATCCTATAGGCTATAATATTGATCTTTTTGAGGGATTCATTAAAGTTGCACAAGCTGTAGGGCTTGATGAGATATACATGCTTGAGCATACTCATCAATTTACTGAATTCGAGAAAGTATACGAACCAATAAAGTCCTATAACGATTTTCAGAACAATTAGATAACAAAAAGAATGAACGGTTCAATAGCCGAGTACATTAGCTTTATTAAAAGAGTACGAGATACTAAGTACCCTGTAAAAGTGAAGTTCGGTCTTGAAGTCTGTTATATTCCTGAAACTGCTGATGTTCTGGCAGATATCCTTGATAAATATGATTTTCATTTTCTTACAGGTGCTGTACATTGGATTGACGGTTGGGGATTTGACCATATGGGGCAAAAGGAGATTTGGAAAAGTAAGAACATAGAAGAAGTATATAAAAGATATTATGATATTATGTTCCAGCTATGTGAGAGCGGTTTATTTAACGGGCTTGCCCATCCTGACTCAATCAAATGTTTTGGCTATAAACCAAACATTGATTTAACAGAATATTATAATAAATTGGCTGTGTTGTTAAATAAACATAGTATGTATGCCGAAAATAGCGGAGGACTACAATTAAATTACAGTTCTGATATTGAACTTGGTTTAAATCCTCAATTATTATCTATTCTGAGAAAAAATAACGTGCAAATTGAGACTGCTTCCGATGCACACAAACAAAGCGATGTTGGAGCTAATATCATGGAACTTGAAAATATGCTCAAAGATTAGTAAGCATATAGAATATTTTAGCTTATCGAAACTAAGCTACACCTACAGTGGAAATGTTCAATCTGGTGGAACGACAACTTCCTGTTTGTCGAACGGATAGCCCATCAAAAAACTAGATACCTGCCGCCTACCCAAGCAGGAAATTTAATTGAATTGTGTGTGCGATTATGGTAAAATGACAGCGTTGAACAATTATGCAAATCTCAATTTGTCAATAGCAAAAAAATAATTGGTAAAAAAAGCAGAAAAAAGAATTTAAAGAGAAATAACAGAAATGTGAGGAAAGAAACTATTATGGCTAACTACGGTATTTGTGGAATTGATTGTGATGCTTGCAAATTCAAAACTGAACAAAATTGTAGGGGATGTAAAGTTATTAAAGGTAAAGTTTTTTGGGGCGAATGTGATTTATACAAATGTAATTCCAAAAAAAATCAAGAGCATTGTGGTAAGTGTTCTCAATTCCCTTGTGATATGTTAAAGGAATGGGCATCATCCGAAAACCCTGAAAGAATTGATAATCTTAGAAACCTATAGATTCCTTTGTTGGGGAAATTCAAAACAGAAATTGATATGAAAACTGAATATTGTTTACCTTTAGGTAGCGATTATCTTAACAGACAATCAGCTACCTTTTTTAATTTTCAGAAATTATCAACGCAGCACAGAATGAACGAGGTATCAAGATGATTGAGAACAACAACGAAGTCAGCAAAGATTTAGAAAAGGCATTGTAGGCATTGGAAACTGGAGAAAACAGAGTTAATATACGAGTGGCAATACCTCTTTTACTATATTATCTATATGCGCTCTTGTAGTGGGATATCTGCCTTAGGGATATCACATAACAGTGGAAAAGAAACCGCACAAATGATATAATCAGACTGGCAATATAATAGGACGCTTTATGGAAGGAGAACTGCATTGCATGAAGAATAAAATGATATATCGACCGTTAACAGCAACGCCTTTCAAGCGTAATTCTGCCTATAAGGAAATAGAACCATGCCATTCATTGCGGCCGTACATCAGATGCTTTTGGGGCGGGGAGTATGATTGTTCATCTGATCCAGGAGCAGATGAATCCGCTGAAATAGTGATTCCTGATACCTGCGTGGATATTATCTACCGTATAGATGATATGGGAAATATCATTATTTCTGACTTTTGCGGAATCAGTGACAGGGCTTTTCTTTCTTACAAAAGTCAAAAGGCAGGATATAAGATATCTGTGTTTGCGATTCGCTTTTATGCGTGGACGGCTTATGTCTTTTCCGAGGACTCTTTCGGCGGAACCGTAAACGGAAGATATGATGTCAGGGAAAGGTATAACTGGCTGGACAGAGAATTGCGCAGCCGTTTGGCAGAACCAGGAAATATGGCGGATTTGATTCAGTTGACAGAATCCCTTCTTTTGAAAAAACTGGAGACTGCAAGGATCAATAAGTTGGTAGACGGAGTGATGAACGATATTCTTTTGTATCAGGGGGCGTTAGAGATCAATCAGCTATCAAAGGAGAATTTCATAAGCAGCAGGCAGATGGAACGGCTGTTCTGTGAATACATTGGAATGACTCCTAAGAAGTTGAGCAATTTGGTACGTTATCAACATTTGTGGAAAGATATTGTAAGTCAGAGCAATTTTGATATTGCGTCCGCAGTTTCTAAATTTGGGTATACGGATATGTCGCACATGATGCGGGAATTCAAACGCTATCATACTATGAATATCCGGGAAGCCAGGGAAATGGCTTTAAAATGAAAGCGGTTTAAAACTGCCGAGAGAATGAATATATGTCGGAAATATACAATACAACTATTTCCGGTCATGGTATAATGGACGTTAAATCAATTGAGAAAGGGAAAAAGACCATGAGATTATGTACCACATTGATTGCTGTAAGGGATATGGAACGGTCGCTGAAGTTTTACCGTGATCTGTTCGATCAGGAGGTAACACTCGATCTGGGCTGGAACAAAGCATTGACCTGTGGATTGGCCTTACAGGAGCATTTTGATGAACTTGCGGGATTTCCGGCAGAAACCATGAAGTATCATCCTAATACGATGGAACTTTATTTCGAGACAGAAAACTTTGATGACTTTCTTGCCCGTCTTCGCAAGTATTCGGAGGTGGAACTGCTGCATGAACCTAAAACATTCCCCTGGCTGCAAAGGGGCGTGCGCATATATGACCCTGACGGGCATTTGATTGAAGTATCGGAAAGCATGTATTCAGTAGCATGCAGACTATTCCAGCAGGGAAAAAGCGTTCAAGAAACAGCGGAGCTGATCCAGCATCCTCTGCATGCGGTTGAAGCATGGTACGAGGAATACCAATCAGGAGTACACTAAAAGTATGAATCAAGACATTACTGTGGGCATGGCCTGCAGAATGCGGAAGGAGGAAAAATGGATAAAAAGATTGAAGTAATCCCATATCTGGAATTTAAGGGAAACTGCGAAGAGGCAATTAATGCCTATATAGAGGCATTTGGCGGTGAGATTTATGGGATGTCCCGTTTTTCTGAGAATACGGCTGATACGCCAGATTTCATCGGAAAGGTAATGCATGTGGAGTTTGCCATAGGCAATACCCGTATGGCGGCGGGCGATGGCGATGATTATGGGGAAGTGAAGACAGGTATAAAGCTGATGATTCATATGAATTCAGAGGCGGAAGCGTTGCATGCCCTGTCTGTATTAGCGGAAGGCGGAGCTGTACTTTCACCGCTAGGCCCGCATCCGGAACCGGATGATGGTGGCTGCGGTTCTCTCGTGAAAGACCGTTTTGGCTATACATGGATTATTACATGTCCGAATCCGGCGAAACAGTAAGAAACAGATTGGACATAATTGAAAAGGCATTACAATTAGAATGAGGGGAGAAAGAAATTATGATCACAGAAGCTTTTGACAATCAGTCTCCGGCAATCATCAATCCGCAGATGAAGGAAAATGCACCGCAGGTGGATGCTTGCATTCTGACCTTTTCCCATGTGATTGAAAAGTTTGTCCTGGAAAATTACGACTGCAAGCAGATTGCATCCTTCTGGTTTGCAACGGGCAATACGCCGGTATATTGTATTGAATACAAGGGAAAGAAATTTGCGTTTTACAAAACTTATGTAGGGGCGCCTGCCTGTGTGTGCACGGTGGAGGACACGCTGGCAGAAATAGAGACGGGCAAATATGTCGTATTTGGCGCTGCAGGCTGTCTAAATAAGGAAATTGCACGCGGGAAAGTTATGGTGCCGACAGAAGCTTACCGGGATGAGGGCACTTCTTATCATTATGCGCCCGCATCGGACTATGTTGCTGTCAGGAATGCGGACATTGTCGCCGCTTTTATGGAGGAAAAAGGGATTCCTTACGTGAAAGGAAAAACATGGACCACCGATTCTTTCTACAGGGAAACCGTCAATAATTTTGAGAAGCATAAAGCGGACGGCTGCATCTCGGTAGAAATGGAATGCGCCGCTTTGCAGGCAATGTGTGATTTCAGAGGGCTGAACCTGTACGCGTTTTTTACAAGCGGCGATCTGCTTGATGCCCCCAAATGGGATGCAAGGCGGAAAGAAGGGCAGACCAAAGGCACCCAGCACGATGCGGGCCATTTTGACATTGCGTTAGAGTTGGCGAGGTATGTTGTGGGATGATGTGAGGTTTCCCGGTGGTGTGAGCAGGAGGATACATAGATGGCATTGTTTTATCTTGTCAGGCATGGTGAAGCAAATTATGAATATATGCTTGAAAATGGATTCTGGGGATTTGGCAGGGATTTTGCTCCTTTATCCGAAAAAGGAAAACGGCAGGCAGAACTGGTGGCAAAAGATCCCCGTCTCAAAAGTGCGGAGCTTATTGTATCTTCTCCCTACACCAGGGCATTACAGACAGCCCAGATTATTTCAAGGGAAACAGGAATACGGGTTGAGGTGGATATCGATTTACATGAATGGATACCTGATGAAAGCAATCAGTATAAAACGTCGGAAGAAAGCTTTGCTTTTGCCGGAGAATTTACGGAATTTGGAGGCGAATACCCGCCAGGTGAAAAACGCAGATGGGAATCGCTTAGCCATATGCGGAAAAGAATGATATGTGTAGCGGATAATTATTCAGATTATGAAAAAGTTATTTTTGTCGGACATGGGATGGTTTTCAGGTGCTTAACCTATATTGAAAAAATGAATCCCGCTGAAATCATTGAATGTACCTGGCAGAAAGGGCAGGAAGAATGTGAATATTCATTTACGTGAAGATGTAAAAGTATTGCTTAGGGAGCATGAATTTCTAACCGATGCTATTTCAAGTATAGATGAAGGAAAAATACAGCTTGGTTTGAAATGAGAATATCACATATCCCAGATAGCTATGGCAGGGAATTCTATGCTTCGGGCTGGCATGCGATTTATTGATTTAGGATGTTGCCTAAATTTAATGTTTGCAGGATATAAAGATTGGCCATCTACCTATTATGGAGTCGATATCAGCAGTAAAACGATTGAATTGCTATCGGGATATGTGGGGAAAAATCACTTAACTGTTGGAGACTTGCATTGCGGCAGTATGCATGAAACGCCATATGATATTAATTTTTTTGATATTGGTGCGTGTGTAGGTTCTTTGGAGTATTTTGAAAAAGAATTTGTACAGCAGGCGGTTGCGGAGTTTTCTCGTATTATGAAACCAAATGGGAGATTTGTCCTTGATATTCCGAATATTGGGAGTCCTGAATTTGAAATCGCAAAACTGATAGAGGAATATTTGGGCAGGCAGGATTGCTTTAATTTATCGGTTGAAGAATTTGAAACGATGCTTGACGCTTACTTTTTAATTGACAAAAAGGAAACAGTGGGACCGATGATACAGTATTTTTTAATGAAGGTTATATAATCAGACTGGCAATATAGAAGAAAAACGGGTTGATAAGCAGTGGAATGGAATAAATTATGACGGCAAGATTTTTATACCGCAAAGTAACACGGGAAATGGGGAAGTGGATGAAATTCCCAAAAAATATCGAATCATTTAGGATATCAGCACATAAGCATGGACTCAATTATAGCGGGAATTGAAAGCGTTTTTCCTGAAACAGGTATTCACTCCGATGCAGATACAGATGTTTGGGAAAATGTTCAATATATTAGTTCTAAGATGGCGTTATTCATTCAGGCAATGATAGACAGCGGAGAATATGATGAATGTGATTATGGAGTGGTAATCGATATATTTCAATTATTGCCACAGCATTATATTGAGCATATAGATTCTTCTGTTTGTGAAATTTATTATTTCGGCACAGCAGAAGTAACGCCCGAAGAAAGATATCAGTTTTTGAAAAAATACGACACACCAAAGGACTATACCTATTATAAGTCTGAAGAAGAAAGCAAAGAGGATTGTGTAAGCATTGTAACGATAAGTAAAAAACTGAAAGAGCAATGCAGAATATATAATTTGCCATATTTTGATACTTCTTATAACAGGGAGCAGGTATTCGCTTTTTCTATTATCTGGCGGAGTGTAATGGAACGTATATTCTGATTGACACGGGTTTTCGGGATGAGCGGCTGGCATCATACAGGCAATATTGACCTGTATCCGGAGGCCGGACTGATTATGTCCAGGCAGACTTATGGGCAGGCAATGTCAGAGGGCAACAGCCCGGTGAAAAAGAGGCTGCGGGAGGCGGAAACGCGGATTTCGCTCGTAGAGGAGAGGGGATGCTTTTATGACTTTTTAACTTTGAGGTGGTAGGCGGGCATGCCCCGGATTCCTCTGTCCTCTGTTTTCAAGCGGATCAGGATACCTATTGTATCACGGGAGACGAATGTTATCTATGTGACAATATGGAACGCAATATTCCCATCAGTATCTGTTCCTGCAAAGAGAAAAATGAGAGGTTTATCCGGAAAACATATGAAAGAGGCTGGATACCGCAGCCATTCCATGATGCGGAAGTTTTAGACAAGTATGATAGATTGACGGAAAATATTGTGAGAATTGTATGATGGAGGAAAAAGATGCCTTACATTGAAGTAAATAATCTTAACGTGTTTTATGAGGAATTCGGCAGAGGGGAGGCGCTGCTGTTCCTTCACAGCCATTTCAGCAGGGGGCTGCTGGCTTTTGCCGCCCAGATCCAGCCGTTTTCGGGAAGTTACCGCTGCATTTTTCCTGATTTCAGAGGCCACGGCAGAACCATGTGTGACAGCTTGGAATGGAACAGCCGCATGATCGCAGATGATATGGCGGATTTTATGGACGCTTTGGGGATTCCGGCTGCGCATTTGTTTGGCTATAGCTGCGGTGCATATGTGGGATGCTATATGGCGGCAAAGTATCCTGAGAAGGTGAAAAGCCTCGTCACGGTCGGCGGGGGCGCTTATCCAAGGGCGGAAAGCGCAGACAGTTTTCTGCCGGAAAGCCTTTTGGAAAAGAACGACACCAAATTTATTGAGGACATGAAAGCAAGGCATTTTGATGCGCATAAGGGAGACTGGCAGACTTACCTGAGGATGACGGTCACAGATTGGAAAACGCATCCGAGCCTGACGGATGATGAATGGGCGGCGATCAAGTGTCCGGCGTTTTTTATCAACGGCGAGAATGACCCCTTTGGAACCTGTGCGGAGCTTAAGGAAAAAGTTCCGTCTGCAAGGGTATATGAGGTAAAAGGCGGAGGACACCGCCCGCATTTTGTTGCAGAACAGGCGAAGGATCTTAACCCGATGATCCTTGATTTTTTGGCATCGTGCCGATGATGTAAGCAGATGGGGAAGCATTGCCTTTGACAGTGTGGTCAAGGGATAGTGGAACTTAGAATTATTCTGGATTGAGAGGTACGGATTATGAATTTCCCTTTTCGGAATTATGTACCCAATGGGAAATGACTTATAAATATACATTGTAAAGGGCAGATAAAGATTTTATATTCAAATATAAATCGTGATTTATTAAGGAGGACAAAATAGTGAACGAAGAATGGACAAGGTTATACGAAGAAGCAATGAGCGTTTTGAATCCTCATGATGTATCAAATAAAATGCGGGTAGGAAGTGTGGCATCTGCTGTACTCACGAAAAAAGGTAGTATTTATAAGGGCATATGCATTGATACGGACGGCTCTATAGGGATGTGCGCGGAAAGAAATGCTTTGTCAACAATGCTTACATATGGTGAAAGTGAGATTACAAAAGTGGTTTCAGTATATAAAGATGGAAATATAATTCCATCTTGTGGTATTTGTAGAGAATTTATGATGCATTTAGGTGGAGATGTGGAAAATATTGAAATTCTATTGGATAAAGAAGGGCGGACAACAAGACTGATTGATTTGATGCCTGAATATCCACGACATAAATAAATTCCAGTTTATAGGAGGGAGTTGGGGATTTGCCCCAGAGTAATGACGGAATTGTTTACATGGTGCGAAGTGATCCGGTGTGGCGGTGATTTTACCTACAGAGCTGCAAGAGAAAAGTATGAAATGGATATAACCTGTTCATGTGGAATTATCAAATTCCATCTGAAAGCCATTCCTATAAATAGGGGTGAAGGGGGAAATCCTAAGTCTGACAAGTCAAGACAGGAAGATTAAAATACTTTCCACATTAAATATTGATATCATCAACTTAGTAACATATGAAAAAATAATGGCAGCCCCTCCTTTCTTGGTGTCGTAGCTTACCTCTGTTTTGGCGGGATAGCAAGCGGAAAAATAAGTTATAAAAAATTCATAAAAGATTTGTTGCGTTAACCGATATAAAATAATAAAATAGAGATAGAAAAGTATGAATTGCAACGGAAG
>CAJTKW010000014.1:51488-77429 GCA_910577035.1 uncultured Acetatifactor sp. | reverse complement strand
AACTGATTATGTCTGTACGAAATAGCTAATATCACCACTTGTTTTAATTTGCAAGTATTTTTTTCAAAAAATTACAAAGCGGATCCTGGAAGATTTTTCTGAAACCCTTGTGGTTACGGTATTCTGGGATATTGTGCCTTCCGGGGCGTTTTGCCGAAAACCACTTTTTCTTTTTGAGACTGGATTCTATAAACTCACATGAAACGAATTTAGCAGGGTCGTTCATGGAAACTTACAGTATTTACAATATTTCAAAGGGAGAAAGGAAGAAAACAAAGATGAAAGGGAAAAAGTTTTTAGCATTTTCGTTGACGGTAGCTATGTTGGCGGGTAGTGCTCTGACCGTATCTGCTGCGGGTGTCGCAGACGTGTTCAACGCAGGGTATTATGCAGACAAGTACGGCGATCTGAAGGCTGCTTACGGTGCTGATGAAGCGGCGCTCTTAAAGCACTTCATGACCAGCGGCGCCAAGGAAGGCCGTGTTATGAGCCCTATCCTTGACGTGGCAGCATATCGTAACGCATATGCAGATCTGAATGCTGCATTCGGCGACAACTGGGATTCGTATGTGGATCATTATCTTACGTTTGGCATTCGTGAGGGCAGAAAAGCGGGCGTGTTATTTGACCTGGCTGACTATGCGGCAAAGAATCCTGATGTGAAGGCAGCATACGGCGAGGATTATACGGCCATTGCAAAGCATTATGTAAATTTCGGTATCAAGGAAGGCAGACCCGGCGGCACTGTTGTGAAGGCTGCTACACCTGCAGCAGGATCAGGCAGCTCCGGGAACACAGGAAACGGCGGCACAACCACGACACCTGAGGAGCCCGTAACGCCTCCGGTAGTAAAATATGGCCATGAGCATAACTGGGATGCCATGATTGCGGCCGGTACCGCTCAGATGGTGGAAATTGAGGCTCCCACATGTACACATGCCGGCTACATTAATTATCGCTGCCCGGAAATGGTCATTTGTGTTACGTATATAGATGGTTCGGTTGAATGGATCCTCAGCAGAGAATTTGATAAGGATCTGGATGCTGGCGACGTATTCCATGGCAAGACGATAGAGAGATGGACAGAGTCCCAGTGCTCCGCTACAACCGGACGCAGAACAGTGGCTCAGCTGCATCATTCCGTACCTGCATCAGGCGCTTACATTGTGGATCATCCCACATGTACTCAGCCCGGCGTAGCTACTTACGTTTGCGAGACCTGTGGAACGCATGTTGACAAAGAAGCAATCCCTGCACTTGGCCATGCCATGGCTCCTACCAAGACCGTTACGGCTACTTCCTGTGACGAGACCGGCAAGGGTTATACCGAGCAGACATGTCAGCGCTGCGGAATCAAGCAGCAGATCAATGTTGTTTACAAGCATTCTGTTGCCAAGTATACAACCATAACGGATGCTACCTGTTTCTCGGAAGGCGAGGAAAGAGGATATTGTTCCGTATGTAAGAAGGAAGATGTACGTAAGATTGCAATTACCCCTCATCCTGCAGAGCAGCCTGTAGACATTTCCGTAGATACTTACGTGGATGACGGGACAGGTAACTCTGTACCTGCACATGCAACCTATCAGGTAACCTATTGTACCACATGTCATGTCATTACGGCAGTTTCTGCAGATGTTGACACAGTATTGACGAGAACAGCATGTACTGACACTGATGGGGACGGCTTGTGCGATGGATGTAAGCGTCCCGTAAACAGGACACTTATGAATGGAGAGAAGCTGTATAAGGTGGGCGAATACTATAACAACACAATTGTTCAGTAAAGCTCAATTTGATTTCAAACCCTGCTAAAGTTTGATGAAAAATATCCCAAAGTAAAACGAAAGTTTCGCGGCGGGATATTTTTTATTCCCGCGGCAGACACTGTCCGTTAAGCAGACATTGTTCGTTGGGCAATGGACCGGGCAGCCGTGCTGAAAGCCAATCGGAGGCGGCTCCGGACAGTTGGCGGATGCCGCGAGGGTTTAAGTTTATCAGAACAGGAGGAAACAGGGCATGGATGCAAAGGAACTGAGATCGGCCGTAGGTGAGAGAGTGCGTAGTTACCGGGTATTGCACAGCTACACCCAGGCGGACTTTGCGGAAAAGATCGATATCTCTGTAAATTTTCTTTCTGAAATAGAGAACGGCAGGAAAGGGATGTCTCAGGAGACGCTGTATAAGCTCTGTGAGCATTTTGGCCTGTCCGCGGATTATATCCTGTTTGGGAAGGAGGCGGCAGGTAATTCTGCCATTCCTGCCGCAACCCTTGATAATACCGAACTGAAGACCTTAACGGACTTTCTGGTATCCATGCGCGGTGTCTTTTCATCCGGGCCCGGGTAAAAAAACAAACGATTCTGCCTGACAATTGGAAACCATATGAAAATTGTCGAATAAAGCAGGAAACGTAAGGTAAACCGGCTGTATATTTCCAACTGATTCGGGAAAAATGATTGTGAAGAAGCAGTTCTTACAATGAATTTTCAGCGGAAAAGGAAGGAAAGCAGCCATGAAAAAGAATAGAAAAGACAATGCCAAAAAGGAAAGAATCATAATGATTGCTTCATCGGCCTTTGTGCTTACGGCACTGACCATGACAGGCATCTACATGCAGTCAGGCGAGGAAAAATCTCAGGATGACGGATATACGCTGGATTTTACGTCCCTGGAGGAGAATCTGGAGAGTAAGAGCCTGGAGATCGCTCAGAATAACTCGAATAAGAATACTTCCGGTAAACTGCCGGATGTGACGAACCAGAATCTTTTTGACCTGGAGGATGATCTGGATTATATGCCTCTGGAAGCGGGATCGGGCAATATCGAGATTCCGGGGCTTACCACGGTGCAGGGCGAGGAAAACCTGACCCAGGAGAAGCCCTCAGACGGCAAAGATACCTCTACCGGCCAGGAGGCGTCTCCTGAGGAATCGGGGCAGGAAGCAGTGAATGTGGAACAGCCCCCTGTAGAACAGAGTGTGGGAGAAGCAGTCAGCCCGGAGCAGGCTGTGGCACAGCAGCCGGCGGAACCGATAGAGCAGGCACCGGCGGAGCAGGCTCCGATGGAACCGGTAAATACGGAGCCTGTTGAGGATGCCTGGAACGGCCCGGAGCTTCACTTCGCGGAGAGTGACGGCCTGCTTCGTCCGCTGGAGGGGGAAGCGCTGATCCCGTTCAGCATGGATGGCGGCGTGTATTTTTCCACGTTGGATGTGTATAAATATAATCCGGCATTGATGCTGGCGGCACAGGAAGGAACATCCATTCTTGCATGTGCGGCGGGCAGGGTCATCGATATTTATGAGGATGCGGAGATCGGGCAGGCGGTTACCATGGATCTGGGAGACGGTTACCAGCTTACCTATGGGCAGCTGAAGGGACTTAATGTAGCGCTGAACAGCTATGTGAATGCCGGAGATATGATAGGGTCCGTGGCGGCACCTACCAAGTATTATTGTGTCGAGGGAGCAAATCTGTATCTGAAGCTGACGCAGAACGGCACTCCCGTGGATCCGGAACTTCTGTTCCGCTAAGGAGGGCGCGGGCCTATGTATATAGTCGGCGGAATTATCAAGACCATGGCAGGTGAAGACATTCCGGATGGGTGCATTCATGTGGTAGGGGGAAAAATAGCAGAGATCGGCAGGCGGGATGAAGTGACAGTTCATCCCGCTGCTTATGAGAAGGTATTGGAGATCAAAAAAGGCCTGGTTATGCCCGGTATCATAGAGGCTCACTGCCATATGGGGATTACGGAGGAGAAGAAGGGGATGGAGGGAGATGACTGCAATGAGACGGTGGATCCGATTACACCCTGGCTTCGGGCAGTGGATGCCGTCAACACCATGGATGCGGCTTTCGATGATGCGGTACGGGCGGGGATTACCTCAGCCATGATAGGGCCGGGCAGCTCAAACGTGGTGGGAGGCCAGTTTGCTTTTTTAAAGACCAGGGGACGCAGAATTGACGACCTGGTGGTGAAAGCCCCGGCGGCAATGAAGGTGGCCTTTGGAGAAAATCCAAAAGTCAATTATTCCGGACAGGGGAAAAGCCCTTCCACCAGGATGGCGATTGCGGGAATGCTGCGGGAGGAGCTGAGCCGGGCCGTGGCTTATGCCCGAAGCAAAAAGCAGGCGGAGGAGAACGGTGAGAGCTTCGAGGAGGATTTCAGAATGGAGTGCTGGCTGCCGGTGCTGAATCGGGAAATTCCCATAAAAGCCCATGTGCACCGGGCGGACGATATTTTTACCGCCATCCGCATAGCCAGAGAATTCCATCTGCGCATGACGCTGGATCATTGTTCCGAGGGGCATCTGATTGCGGAGGAGCTGGCAGCGGAAGGGTACCCTGCCATAGTAGGGCCGGATCTGGCCAGCCGCAGTAAAATTGAAGTCCAGAATATGGCATTTAAAACGGCGGGAATCTTAAACAGGGCAGGAGTGATGACTGCCGTGACCACGGATCACCCGGTATCCCTGATTGCTTCCCTTCCCCTTTGTGCAGGCCTGGCAGTGAAAGCAGGACTGCCGCTGGAAGAAGGCTTCCGCGCCATAACCCTTTATGCTGCCCAAATATGTGGTGTGGCGGATCGGGTAGGCAGCCTGGAGGTGGGGAAGGACGCGGATATTGCAATTTTTTCCGGCAATCCCATGGAGGTTTTTACGGAGACGCTGTACACTATCATTGACGGACAGATTGTGTATGATTACCAGGGCTGAACCGCTGCTTTGGGGTTCCCGGCACAGGCTGCAGCCACGGTATAACCGTTTACCGTGTGACTGCCTGCGCCTTGCGTTTCGGCTGATTCCGTGGTAAAATGTCCACGATAGCATCGAACAGCAGAGAAAATAAGGGAGGATGCCTTGAAAAACGACAGAATACTCTCTTCCGTTCTGGCGTTGTGCCTGACAGTGGGAAGCCTGTCCGGGTGTGGCAGAGTGGAAGATGAGCGGGAGGAAGAAAATATTGTATCCAATCCCTATGCGGGGGCAGTCAGCATGGAAGAGACGCCGGTGGTAGATTACGCGGTTCCTATGCTGCTGCCTAATATTTTAGTGGATACAAAGGGCTATTCCGCCGGAGAGGGCATGGTGGCAGTTGTCAAGGGCAGAAAGCTCCCGGAGGAATTTGTTCTTGTGGACGTGGAGACCGGGGGGGAGGCCTACAGGGGAAGCGTAGAGGAGCCTGTTTATCGGGAAGAGCAGGGATTTTATTCCGGTTATGCGGATTTCAGCGATTTTCAGGGGACCGGGGTCTATTATATCAAGTGTGACGGCATTGGCTGCTCCATGACCTTTCCGATCAGGGAAGCACAGTATGCGGCTTTGTTTGATGAGGTATACAGGGAAATGCTGGAGAGCTGCCGCAGCAAGGAGCTGTCTCCGGCAGATGCCGTTGCACTGCTGGAAGCTTATGAGTGGTATGAGGAGATTTTCCCGGATGAGGATGAAGACCAGGTTCCGGACGTGTTGAAAGTATTATGCGGCTGGATCTCATACAGGGAGGAGAGCGGCGTGGATGAGGAGGATGAGGCTTTATATGCGGCATTTCTTGCCAAGTTCAGCTATCTTTACCAGAAGTTTGACCGTAAATATGCTACGGACTGTATCAAGCGTGCCTCTACGGTGCTTGGGGAGGTGCAGGCGCGCAGCAGGAAGGGAGGGAGTGCGGCGGGTTCTCAGGCAGATCTGTTTTTTGCCCTGACGGAGCTGTACCGCGCTACCGGCCGGTATACATATCGGGCCCGGATTGCAGACTGCAGGCATTTTTTTGAGGACAACGACAGCTATCTGGATGAGAGGTCGTATCTGCATGCCGCGATGACCTACCTTGACACCAGGCAGAGGGTGGACGTGAATCTGTGCGATAATTTTATAAACCACCTGCGGGAGAGGGCGGAGGAAACCTCTAAAAAAAGTACGGTGCTGATTGATGCCGTGGCTCCGGTAAACGGGGGTTCCGCAGATTTGCTGAAAGGTGCAGTGGAATTGTCATGTGCCAACTATATTGTGAATAATTATCAATATACAGCGGTGGCAGAGGACTTTCTGCATTATCTCATGGGGCGGAACCCGGGATCGGTCTGCTTTTATGACAACGGAGAAGACAGGGGCGGCTATCTGCTGCTTCTGGCACAGCTCACTGCGATTCACGAGGCGGGAAAACACATAAAGGAAGGATAATGAAAAGATGAAGGTTGTAGTGTTGGCAGGAGGAACCAGTACGGAGCGGGACGTGTCCTTAAGCTCCGGCAGTATGATTTACAGGGCAATGAAGAAAAACGGACATCAGGCGGTGCTGCTGGACGTTTATCTGGGGTATGAAAGGGAGACGGAAGATATTTTCAGCCTGGATACGGACTGGGCCGGGGAAGTGGGAGCTATCAGCGAGAAAAATCCTGATCTGGAGGAGATCAGGGCGCTGCGGAAGGATGGCGGGAAAAGCTTTTTCGGGCCTAATGTATTGAAAATCTGCGGGATGGCGGACTGTGTGTTCCTGGCGCTGCACGGAGCAAACGGTGAAGACGGAAAGGTTCAGGCCTGCTTTGAGCTGCTGGGCATTCCCTATACGGGAACGGATTTTGTCAGTTCCGCCATGGCTATGGATAAGGGGATTACCAAGGATCTTTTTAAGGCATACGGGATACCCACGCCTGCGGGAATCCGTCTGAAAAAGGGGGAAGCAGAGGAGAAGAAGGTGCCTTTTCCCTGTATGGTCAAGGCCTGCTGCGGCGGTTCCAGCGTGGGGGTCTGCATTGCCCGCGATGAGGAGGAGTACGGTGCCGCCAGGGAAGAGGCCTTTCGCTATGATGACGAAGTGATTATTGAGCAGTACATAGAGGGCAGGGAATTTTCGGTGGGCGTAATAGACGGGAAAGCGCTTCCGGTGATAGAGATTGCACCCAAGGCAGGCTTCTATGACTATAAAAACAAATATCAGGCAGGCAATACGGTGGAGACCTGTCCTGCGGAGCTGCCGGAGGAGAAATCCGCAGAGCTTCAGGAAATGGCAGAAAAAGTGTTCCGGGTGCTGCGGCTGAAGAATTATGCCAGAATGGACTTTCGCATGAACCGGGCGGGGGAAGTGTTCTGCCTGGAGGCGAATACGCTGCCGGGGATGACGCCGGTTTCGCTGCTTCCCCAGGAGGCAGCCGTGGTGGGGCTGGACTTTCCCGCGCTGTGTGAGAAGATATTGCAGAAAGGACTGAATCCATGAATTTATCTGTCGGAGGAATAGCGGAAGCCTGCGGAGGCAGGCTGTTTCTGCGGGACGGGCTGGATTCTGACATGTATGTCAGCTCGTTGGTGATTGATTCCAGAAGGATTGAGGCCGGCGGCGTATTCCTGGCCGCAGCGGGGGAAAAGACGGACGGGCACAGATTTGTCAGCCGTGTATTTGAGGAGGGGGCCTGTCTGGCGGTGGTGGAGAAAACACCGGAGCAGGTACAGAGGGAAACCGGGGAAGACTGTAGCTGCTGGGGCAGCTATCTGCTGGTGGAAAACACCCTGCAGGCGCTGAAGGACATTGCGGAGTATTACCGCAGCAGGCTGGACATCCGAATCGTGGGGATTACCGGCAGCGTGGGGAAAACCAGTACAAAGGAATTTATTGCCGGAGTGCTGGCCGAAAAGTTTAAGGTATTGAAAACGGAGGGAAATTTCAACAATGAAATCGGGGTTCCGCTGACACTTCTGCGCATTCGTGAGGAGCATGAGGCAGCAGTAGTGGAAATGGGGATCAGTGATTTCGGTGAGATGCACCGGCTCAGTAAGATGGTAAAACCGGACGTTTGTGTCATAACCAATATCGGACAATGCCACCTGGAAAATTTAAAGAGCAGGGACGGTATCCTGAAGGCAAAATCGGAAATATTTGATTTCATGGCGGAGGACGGGGAAATCTGTCTGAACGGAGAGGATGACAAGCTGAGCGCCCTGACAGAGGTGAAGGGCCGTAAGCCGCATTTCTTCGGGCTTGGGGGGAATGCGGCCGAGGAGGTTACGGCCGAAAAGATTGTGGGCCGCGGATTGTGGGGAAGCGACGGGGTGCTGTATTTTCGGCACGCCGGCGGTCCTAAAGCCGGTCAAAGCATGGCGGACAGGGAGGAGACGTCCCGGGTGACGGAGGGGGAGGGAGCGGAGGAGACAGCAGTGCCGATTCATGTTCCTCTTCCGGGAGCGCACATGGTTCTGAATGCGGCCGCGGCGGCATGTGTGGCCCGGCTGTTTGGGCTTTCCGGGCAGGAGACAGCCCGGGGGATTGCCGGGATAGCGCCGGTGGACGGCAGGAATCATCTGATCCCCCTGAGAGGATATACTTTGATCGACGACTGTTATAACGCGAACCCTGCATCCATGCGGGCTGCCATTGATCTGTTATCCCTGGCGGATACGGAGAAGGTGGCTATTCTGGGAGATATGTTTGAGCTGGGGGAGGCTTCGGACGCCCTTCATGCGGGAGTGGGAGAATATGCGGCCTCCGCAGGAATTGACAGGATACTCTGTGTGGGCGAAAATTCCCGGCATACCTTCCGGGCAGCAGCAGACAGAGGACAGGGAAAGCTTTGTGTCACCTATTTCCCGGACAGGGAATCACTGTTGAAAGCACTGGAAGAGAATCCGGAGGAATACGTACCCGGGGGCAGCACAATACTGGTCAAGGCTTCCCATGGTATGGAATTTACCAGGGTTCTGGAATTCCTGAGGGAAAAGGGAGCATAAAAGGTTTCAGGAGAAATATTCCTGCTTTAACGCAAAGTATCTGTCGCGGATTCTGTCGAAAACACAGCGGCCCAGATTCCTGCGGGTTTCTTTATCCAGCTCTTCCAGGCGGATGGGCGGGCCGAAGTCAATCACGACAGTGGTTTTTGTGACTCTGGGCAGGTGATCTTCAAAGGCCTGGGCCGTGTTTACCAGGGTCAGGGGCACGATGGGAACGCCGCCCTTTTCGGCAATCTTGAAGCTGCCCTCATGAAAGGGCAGGAAGGTATCGTTTACCTTGTTGCGGGTGCCTTCGGGGAAGATGCAGAGGGAGTAGCCGTTTTTCACCTCTTCCACGCCGGCGAGGATGGTTTTTAATCCTTCCCGGATATTTCCCCGGTCAAGGAACAGGCAGTGTATGTTTTTCATCCAGAGGGACAGGATGGGGGCTTTTTTCATTTCCAGCTTGGCCACGTAGCCGGTGACCCGGGGAAACAGGGTGCAGGTCAGCACGATGTCAAAAAAGCTGCGGTGATTTCCCACATACAGAACGGCGGTGTCTGTGGGAATATTTTCCTGCCCTTTAACGATTACCTTTGTACCGGCCAGGACGGTAATACAGCGGAAGCCCCAGGATACCAGTGCCATGGAGCTTCTTGCCTTCAGGCCGGGATTAAATTTCCCTATGATCCATTCCACAAAGAGCACGGGAAGGGACAGGACCAGAAAGAGAATCAGATAGAAAACAATCAGTATAAAACGAATCATGGGGTAACCTCACACGTTGGGACGAATATGTAATAATTATATACAGTGTAGCATAAATATTAGCAAAAGTAAAAGGTTTATGCGAGGCTGTGTTGAAAAAGAGACGGATTGCAAGGAGAAGCTTACTGTGCCTGCTGCTGGCGGTATCCGTACTGCTGGCGGGGTGTACCTATTTAAGCGATGAAAAGATCAAGCTGCGGGATCTTGACTTTACGGTTCTTGGCGAAGAGATGATTCCGAAGGAGCTGAAGAGCATCATAGAGGAAAAGAAAGGCACTCCCTTCCAGATCACTTATACGGATAATGTGAATCTGTACATATGTATCGGTTACGGAGAGCAGGAGACGGGGGGGTACAGCATTGCGGTGGAGGAGCTGTATCTGACGAATGATAATATCTGCGTGGATACCAGCCTGCTGGGGCCGGAGGCCGCAGACAAGAGTAACAGGATTCCTTCTTATCCCTATATTGTACTGAAGACGGAGTATCTGGAGCAGACAGTGATCTTTGAATAACAACATGTGCCAGGCACAATACGCAGGAGCTTCCCGCCATACGGGAAGCTTTTGTATTGCCCGCAGGTACAAAATATACTATAATAGAGGCAGACAAAACGGACGGGAGGCACTTATGCTGTTAATCAAAAACGGATATATGATCGACCCCAAATCAGGCTGGGACGGAAATTATGACATTTTGATTGAGAAGGATACCATTGTAAAAATCGGGAAAAGGCTGGAGGCTCCCTCCCGGAAATGCCGGGTGATAGATGCGGAGGGGCTTCTGGCGGCCCCGGGACTGGTAGATGTGCATGCTCATTTTAGGGAGCCGGGCTTTACCGAGAAGGAAGACATTGCCACCGGGGCTGCCGCCGCTGCCAGAGGTGGGTATACCAGCGTGGTTCTGATGGCAAATACGAAGCCTCCCGTGGATAATCGGGAGACACTGGAATATGTGAGGAAGCAGGGAGCGGAGACCGGCATCCATGTGTATACCTGCGCCAATGTGACCAAAGGGATGCAGGGAAAGGAGCTGACGTCCATGGGGGAACTGGCGGAAGCGGGAGCGGTTGGCTTTACCGACGACGGTATGCCGATTATGGACGGGGAGCTTGTGCGCAGCGCCATGAGGAATGCGGCGGCTTTGGATTTGCCTATCAGCTTTCACGAGGAGGATCCGGCGCTGATTGAAAATAACGGCATCAACCGGGGCAGGGCAAGTGAATATTTCGGTATCGGCGGCTCTCCCAGGGAGGCGGAGATTACCATGGTGGAGCGGGATCTTAAGATTGCTCTGGAGACGGGGGCCAGCATCAATATTCAGCATGTGAGCGCCAGGGAAACCGTGGAGCTGATCCGCAGGGCAAAGGAAAAGGGAAAGAATATCCATGCCGAAGCGACCCCTCATCATTTTACCCTCACGGAGGAAGCGGCCGTAAGATACGGCACTCTTGCAAAGATGAATCCTCCCCTGAGAGAGGAGGCGGACAGGCTGGAGATCATCAGAGGGCTGGTGGACGGCACGATTGATCTCATTGCCACGGACCACGCTCCCCACACGGCAGAGGAGAAAGCAAGATCCATCACTCAGGCCCCCAGCGGCATTATCGGCCTGGAGACGGCGCTGGCATTGGGGATTACGGAGCTGGTGGACGGAGGCTATCTCACTATGCGGCAGCTTTTGGTGCTCATGAGTACCAATCCTGCCAATCTGTATCACTTGAACGCAGGCTATCTGGCGGAGGGCGGGCCTGCAGATTTGATTTTGATCGATACTACGGCAGACTGGATTCCCACAGAGTATGCGTCCAAGGCCGCAAATACTCCGTTTACCGGCCGGTCCCTTAAGGGGAAGGTCGTCACCACGATCTGTGGAGGCAAAGTGTGTATGGAATGAAGATCAATTTTATGAATTGTTTGTGCCGGGGAAGCCGGCACTGCCGCCTGCGGCGGCATGTCTGGATTGGGAGGGTAGCGTGATGAAAGAAAAGCAGTCGGCAGTGGTGCTTTCCCAGGAGGAAATTGCACCGGCAATATATGACATGTGGATAGAGACTTCTCTGGCAGGGCAGGCGAGGCCGGGACAGTTTTTATGTGTTTACACCGGGGATAAAAGTACCCTGCTTCCCCGGCCCATCAGCATCTGCGAGGTGGGGGAGGACAAAAGGACCCTGCGTATAGTGTATCGCGTGGCGGGGGCGGGTACCCGGGAGTTTTCCGGCTATGGGAAGGGAAAAAGGGTTGACATTCTGGGGACATTGGGGAACGGCTTCCCTTTGGAGGAGGCTGCCGGGAAAAGGGCCTTCCTGATGGGCGGCGGTATCGGGATTCCTCCCATGCTGGAGCTGGCAAAGCAGATCAGCAGGGAGGCAGGGAATGTGCCTGCTGTCCGGGAGAATGTGATGGCCGTTCTCGGCTATCGGGACGGGAAAACCTTCCTCAAGGAGGAATTTGAGAAATACGGGAGGGTATTGACTGCCACGGAAGATGGGAGTACAGGCACAAAGGGAAATGTCATGGATGCCATCCGCCAGGAGGGGCTTGAGGCGGATGTGATATATGCCTGCGGCCCTATGCCCATGCTTCGTGCCGTCAAGGCATACGCGGAAGAACGGAAGATAAAGGCCTATATTTCTCTGGAGGAGCATATGGCCTGCGGCGTGGGGGCGTGTCTTGGCTGTGTGGTGAAAACAAAGGAAATCCACCATCATTCCCATGTGCATAATGCCCGCATCTGTACGGACGGCCCGGTGTTTGAGGCGGAGGAGGTGGAGATATGAATACACAGGTAACAATTGCAGGCATAACATTTAAAAACCCCGTTATGACGGCATCCGGAACCTTTGGCTCCGGGATGGAGTACGGAGAATTCGTGGATCTGAACCGTCTGGGGGCAGTGGTGACCAAAGGGGTGGCAAACGTGCCCTGGGAGGGGAATCCCGTCCCCCGGGTAGCGGAAGTGTACGGTGGGATGCTCAACGCCATCGGGCTGCAGAATCCCGGTATAGATGTGTTCCTGGAACGGGATATTCCCTTTTTAAAGCAGTATGATACCAGGATAATTGTCAATGTCTGCGGCAGGACGGTGGAGGATTATGTGGAGACGGTGGAGCGTCTGGGAGAGGAAGCGGCGGTTTCCATGCTGGAGATTAACGTTTCCTGTCCTAACGTAAAGGAGGGGGCAATTGCCTTTGGCCAGAAGGCGGATGCCCTGTTCCACATTACCACGGAAATTAAAAAGCATGCCAGGCAGCCGGTGATTATGAAACTGAGTCCCAACGTCTCGGACATTACGGAAATGGCGAAAGCGGCAGAGGCGGCGGGGGCGGATGCCCTTTCTCTGATAAATACAATAACCGGTATGAAGATTGACATTCACAGGCGAAAGTTTGCCCTGGCCAATCGGACCGGCGGCATGAGCGGCCCGGCCATTAAGCCGGTAGCGGTCCGCATGGTATACCAGGCGGCCCATGCGGTGAAGATTCCCGTGATCGGCATGGGCGGCATTGCCACAGGGGAGGATGCGGTGGAATTCCTGCTGGCAGGAGCCAGTGCAGTCAGCGTCGGTGCCATGAACTTTGTGAATCCTTATACTACCGTAGAGGTGGTGGAGGGGATCGAGGCCTATATGCGTCAGTATGATGTGGAAAATGTAACGGATTTAATCGGGGCAGTAGCGTGAAGAGCACTTCTAACCCCTCACCGGGGGAATCATGGAGGTTAGTGTTCTTTCCCGGCGGATACCTTCATATATATTTATACCAGTATATATGTGGAGGTATTTTTTGTGGAGCTGATAAAGAGAAACATACATATGGACCGCGTCAAAACGGAAGCGGTCACGCAGTTTACGCTGGAGGATGATCTGAATATACCGGACAGCAAGCCGGATGTCAACACTCTGAATCTGGAAAAGGGGGAGCTGGTGATCGACGAGATCAGACCGGGAGCGGACTTCGTGAATGTGCGTGGTTACCTGGCTTATGTGATGCTCTATCACACCCGGGAGGAGGGCAGCAGCCTTGTGGCGCTGGACGGGCGGGTACCCTTTGACGAAAGAGTGAATCTGCGGGGAGTGGTGCCTGCAGACAGTGTGAGTGTGGATGGGCAGGTGGAGGATCTGACTGTCGGCATGATAAATTCCAGAAAACTGAATATACAGTCGCTGATTACCCTGTCGGCAAAGGTAGAGGAGCTTTACGACGAGGAAGCGCCGGTTTCCATACACGGGGACGAAAAGGCGGAATACCGTCGGATGCCGCTGGAGGCAGCCCAGATTGCGATCTGCAAGAACGACATCTTCAGGCTGAAGGAGGAGGTAAGCCTGCCCTCCAATTATCCCAATATTTTTCAGATACTCTGGGATAATATATCCCTGGGGGATATGGACTTTAAGGTGATGTCGGAAAAAATCACGCTGTCGGGGGAGGTACACCTGTTCCTTCTGTATGAGGGGGAGGGAGAGGAGCATCCCATTCGTTCTTATGAAACGACCATTCCCTTCAGCGGAGAGCTGGAATGTCACGGCTGCAGGGAGGGTATGCTGCCGGATATTCGATGCCGCATGGGCCAGAAGGAACTGGCGGTACGTCCGGATTTTGACGGGGAAGAGCGGAGTATCGGGCTGGAAATGGTATTGGATTTTGCAATCCGCATCTATGAGGAAGAGAGCCTGGAGATCATTTCCGATATTTACGGCGTTTCCAACGAGATCAGCACGGTTACCCATCGGGCAGACCTGCGGCAGCTTCTGGCAAAGGTTACGGGAAAGACCAAGGTGACCGACCATATTCATGTAAAATCCGGAAATGTCCTGCAGCTGCTGCACAGCGAGGGAACGGTGACACTGGAACAGCAGGCCGTGGTGGAAAACGGGATCCGGCTCCAGGGAAGCCTTACGGTTAAAGTCATGTACATTACGGGAGAGGACGATGCGCCTTACGGCTGCACCCAGGCACAGATTCCCTATCAATATACTCTGGAGGTGCCGGATATTGCACCGGAGGATATTGATACGGTTCAGGGGGCGGTGGAGCAGCTGCAGGTGACCATGCTGGACGGTGAGGAGATGGATGTGAAGGCGGTGCTCAGCTTTTCCACGGTAGTGTTTAAGACGGTTCCGGTAGAGCTGATCAGCCAGGTAAGCGTTTCGCCCCTGGATACGGGGAGGATGAGCAGCCTGCCCGGGATGGTGGTATACATGGTGAAGGACGGGGATAACCTGTGGAACATCGGGAAAAGGTATTATGTTCCGGTGGATGCCCTGAGGAAAATGAATAATCTGGAAAGCGATGAGCTGAAAGCGGGACAGAAGCTTTTGATTGTAAAAGGAAGCTGACAAAAAACCCGGCCTTCCGTAAGGAAGGCCGGGAATTCTGTTTCATATGTTCGTCTGCTGTGCCGTGTTATTCGGTCAAAGCCTTATTAACCGTTGCGGCCATGTCGTCAAAGCCCTTCATCACGGCGTCATAGGTCTGCTTGGAAATGTCGGGAAGCTCACCGCCCCAGGTCTTCTCTGCCTGCTTATAGCCCTTCTCAAAGGCCTTGCGCATATCTTCCACCTTGTCGGGATCACCGCCGGTCAAAGCCTTGGCAAAGTCCAGAATTCTGCCGGAGGTCTGCTTCACACCCCAGTAACCGTCCTCGGAAATATCCTGCTGGGCCTGCAGCTTGGTAGCAGGGTCTACGGTGTAATTTCCGGATCTCAGGAACTGCCACATATCCGTTGCCTTGCCGTAGGTTTCGGTCTGTCCGGACATCATCTTTTCCACCAGGCTGCGAAGCTGCTGGGTACGCGCTTCAGCGTCAGCCTTCAGCTTGTTAATCAGGTTGGTGTTGGGCTTGTAGGTCTTCTTTGCGGAATCGGTTGCCGTTTCCTTGGAGGGCTCATATACAACGCCCGTCCCTGCGGTACTGGAAGAGCTTTCTTTTTGTGTGTTTTTCTCCTGCGTCTCAGTGTTCTTAACATTCTCTGTGGAATAATCGTAGGACGTAGGCTGAACTTGTGATGTAACTCCGTTTACACTCATTGGGATACCTCTTTTCTGGCGGTATTACGCCGTTTTCTGTCCTGTGCGGACGCATCATCCATGATTGGTATTATTTATTTCGGCAAATTCAGGAAAAAAATTTAGCCCTCATAGGAAAATTTTTTGCCGTTGGCGGCATGTTTGGAAGTGTGGAAACTCTATGGCGGATCTGCTGTCGCTTCCATCACAAGGCGGTTTTCGGACAGACATTCTCCTGCCAGCAGCAGATGATATAGTATGACGATCCTTGCACCGGACTCTGTCCACAGGCAGTCCAGACCCTTTGTAAACACCTCCAGCTTCAGAGTGCCGTAAGCCGTGGCATAGTCCGCAGGATGTGTGCGGCCGGTTTCAAAGACCATGCGGGTATTGATACTGCCCTTTCTGGACAGCTCCAGCACGGTGTCCTTTATTTTCAGCGTGTTTGCGGTGACGGCACCGGATTCGGCATCTTCCTCCTGATAGAGAAGATAGCGGCAGCCGTTTCTCTCATAATACTGCCCGCTGGCCTGACAGCTTGTGGTAGTCTGCTGTCCGCCGCTGTCCTGCGTCCCGGTCACCGATATGCTTACGTCCCTTCTCACCCTAATACTCCTCGATATTTATCTTCTTTGCGGAGAGAATGCCGTATTTGATGATGGAATTGGCAAAGCGGACAAATTTCTCCGCCTTGTCGCTGACATAAAACAGATACTGATTGCTGCCAAGCCCGGGGGTTTCGTCATTGAGCATATCCAGCTCCGCCAGCATCTGCTTCAGCTCAATGGCGGTTTCATACGCGGGATTGACCAGGGTCACACGCTCCCCCATGATCCGGCGCAGGGTGGAACGGATCAGGGGATAGTGGGTACAGCCCAGGATCAGGGTATCAATGTCAATATCGATCAGTTCTGTCAGGTAGCGGCGGACGATCTCGTCCGTCACCGGATCCTCCCAGAGTCCCTCTTCCACCAGGGGGACAAAGAGGGGACAGGCTTTCTCGTAGATGGTAACTTCACTGTTTAAACGGGATATGTATTTCGTGTACATCTGACTGCTGATGGTGGCTTCCGTGGCAATCACGCCGATCCGTCCGTTGCGTGTCACCTCCGTGGCAGTTTTTGCACCGGGCTTCAGTACGCCGATAATGGGAATGTCAATATCCTGCTCCAGGGTGTCCAGTGCGTAAGCGCTGACAGTGTTACAGGCTACGACGATGGTTTTTACCTGAAAGGTTTTCAGGAACCGGACAATCTGCTCGGAATAACGGGTGACCGTTTCCTGGGATTTACTCCCGTAGGGAAGTCTGGCAGTATCTCCGAAATAAATTATTTTCTCGTTAGGGATCTGACGCATGATCTCCCTGGCTACGGTAAGTCCTCCGATACCGGAATCAAAGACGCCGATAGGAGCATTCCGGTGTATCAGTTCTTTGTTGATTTGTCCCATGAAAAAGCCTCCCATAAAGCATTCAGCTCGGTGAGCAGTCTGCTGCGGAAGCGGATATTGTCTCGATCCGTGCCCAGAAGATCCAGATAGAGCCCGCCGTCAGGAACCTGCCCGGCATCCTCTTCCATCTCCTCGCCGTTTTCGTCCAGGAAGAAGACCCGGACGGTATCCGGCGTCAGGGTAAGTCCCGGATATAAAAGTCCCCACCAGCCCAGTGCTGCACACAATGCTGTGATAATGCGTATTCCATTCTTTGTTTTCTTCATGCAATAACCTGCCTTTCTATCTGTATAGGCACAGTATTGCCGAAGATATTTTACTTATACGAACTCAGGACTGACTTTTCTGTCAAGCCGTATCTGGCGGATGATGGCCTTTTCCTGGTTGTCAATGTGAGTTTTAGCCGCTGCCGCCGCCGTCTCCCTGTCTTTGCTGACAATGCTCTGATAAATTATTCTATGCTCTTTCACCAGGGTTTCATGCTGGCTGGTGTCCTTTATATATTCAAAACGATAACGGTACATCTGTTCCGAGAGGGTGTTGACCAGCTGGATCAGGCGCTGGTTGCCTGTGGCCCGGACAATAATGTCATGAAAAGCCACGTCCGCATGGGCTATTTCCTTTGCATCCGTTGTGCGCACTGCCGCTTCAAAGGCGTCACTGGCAAGCCTTAAGGCATCCAGCTCCTCTGAGGTAATGCGGTCGCAGGCCAGCTCGGCGCAGAGCGCATCCAGGGCCCTGCGGACTTCGAGAACATCATTCATGCTCTTTTCCGTGATCTGTGCCACCGCAGCGCCCTTGCGGGGCATCATGGTGACCAGTCCTTCCAGCTCAAGCATACGGATGGCTTCCCGGATCGGCGTGCGGCTGACTCCCAGCTTTTCGGCCAGATGGAGTTCCATGAGCCTTTCACCCGGTTTCAGTTCGCCCAGCAAGATTGCCCGTCTGAGGGTGTTGAGAACCACATCCCGCAGGGGCAGAGTGTCATCCATATCTAATTGTAAAAAATCCTGCATAATGAACACCATGCCTTCCTGCATTCCTGCGGGGTACCTGACCTCGGCCGGACTGAAAATGCCGCGGCTCACCTGTGGAACGGAGCGGTCAGAAATACCTGTTTTGCGGGGGAATATGCCTTTAGCTGCCGAAAGGCTTCCTTCGCGGTGTCTTCTTCCGTGAAAATACCGAATACGGCAGGGCCGCTGCCACTCATAAGGCTTCCGGCGGCACCCAGGGACAGCATTTTGTCTTTTATGGCCGCAATAACCGGGTATGCGGGAATCGTCACGGATTCCAGCACATTCTGCATGCGGTGTATTATACCGGGAAGGCTGCCCTCCCTGACGGCTGTTACCATTCCGTCTATGTCGGGATGCTCCGTGAGCCCCCGGGCATCCAAATGCTCATAGACAAATTTTGTGGAGACCTCCAGATCCGGCTTTGCCACTACAATATGGCAGGGCGGAAGCGGAGGGAGGGAGGTCAGTTCCTCGCCGATTCCTTCCGCAAGGGCTGTCCCGCCCAGGATGCAGAAGGGAACATCCGCTCCCACTGCCACGGAAATCCGCATCAGCTCAGAGACGGGCAGTCCCAGACGAAAGAGGCGGTTGATTCCCGCAATGGCGGCGGCACCGTCGGCGCTGCCGCCTGCCATGCCCGCTGCCATGGGAATCCTTTTGCGCAGATGGATTTTCAGGCCTTCCTTCAGGGAAAAGGCATCCCGCATCAGCCCTGCGGCCCGGCAGATCAGATTGCTTCCGTCGGTGGGAAGACCTTCTGCATCCGTCGTGAGGACAATACCGCTTTCTGCCTTTTCCAGAGTCAGCTCATCCCAGAGGTCGATGGCCTGCATGACCATTTTTACCTGATGGTAGCCGTTCGGCAGTTTTTGAATTACATCCAGTCCAAGGTTAATCTTGGCGTAAGCCCTTGTTGTCAGTTGTTCCATAAGGTCCTCCGGGGCATTGGGTCTGCCGTTACTTTATGGGTTTTGCGCCTGCCTTCTCCTGAGCGGTTTCCAGCAGCCGTTTAAAGCGGCTCTTTTTCTTGGGCGGCGGTGTTTCCGTTTTCCCGTGAAGGCCCTTTACACTGAGAACATAGATGCCGCTGACAACGGCTTTCACTTCCTTCTTTACGGGAACGGATTCGAAAATTTTCTCATCACAGATCAGGGAAAGGATCTGGGGGCCTGCCTTGGCCTTGATGATAGGCAGCTTAGTGCCGCGCATGGCCCTGGGGGTCTGGTCAATGACGGCCTGGGGCAGCCCGGAGTCCCGAAGCTTCATTCTTTTTTTGTCGATAATCAGCATGGAAACGGTCTGCTTGTTTGCCTCCAGCATTTCCTGCTGCTGTGCCTGCCGTTTCTGTGCTTTCTTTCCCAGGAAATATAAGACGGTAATGACGGCGATGAGTACCACCGCAATAACAATAAGTACGATTGACCATGTAGGCATGTTGGGTACCTCCTGTAACAAATGTAAAAGCTTAGGTTATTCTAATTCTAGCACAAAGGACCATTGATAGGCAACAGGACTTTTGCGTTTTCGGCCTTTTAAGTTTGCAAAAAGTCCCAAGGCGTGATATGATAATGGAACTGTGGGATGTATAAATGGCAGGGTGCCATGGCAGAGTGCCGCGGAAGCGGCGGAATGTGAGGAGAATATGAGAAGAAAATTTGCGGGACTGGCGGCAGTGCTGGCGGCAGCGGTCCTTATAACAGGCTGCGGCAGCGACGATGCCGGCAAGCCCCTGGATCAGATGAAGGTGGAAAAATATGTGAAGATAGGGGATTACGGCAGCTTTGAGGTCAGCCTGGACAAGGTGGGCGTGGACGAGGAAGAGCTGAAGGCATTGATGAGCAGCAATTATATTGCCTATGTCACACCGGAGCACGGAGGGATTCTGGACCGGGCAGTGGCGGAGGGAGATACGGTGCGCATCGACTATGAGGGAAAGAAGGACGGTGTTGCCTTTGCAGGCGGTACCGCGCAGAATGCGGATCTGACCATCGGCAGCGGCCAGTTCATAGACGGCTTTGAGGACGGGCTGGTGGGCGTTATGCCCGGTGAAACCGTGGATCTTGACCTGAAATTTCCGGAAGGCTACGGCAATGCGGACCTGGCAGGCCAGGCGGTGGTGTTTACGGTCACCGTAAACTGTATCCTGCCGGAGAAAGTGGCGGAGGAGGAAATGGAAGATGCGGTAATTGCCTCCATGGCCATGGACGGGGTCAGTACCGTGGCGGATTTCCGGCAGGCGGCCTATGATTATCTGTATTCCGAGTATGAGTATGACGTGCAGAGCAGCGTGATAGATCTTTTGATGGACAGGTGTGAATTTAAGGAGCTGCCGGAGGAGCCGCTGGAGGATTACCGCCAGATGTGGTCCCAGGTGCTTTCGATTTATGCTTCCCGCTTTCAGATGACGCTGGACCAATATGCCATGAATTTCTTTTACATGGACGGCCAGTCGCTGATTAATCAGTATGCGGAGAAATATTTCAGGCAGGATCTGATGCTTCAGGCCATTGCCAATAAGGAAGGGCTGAAAATCAGTGACGGGGAGCTGCAGACGAAGCTTCAGGAGGAAGCTGCGGAAGCAGGGTATGCTACCGTGGAAGAATATGTGGGAAGCGCTTCCACAGAGGACTACCGCAACGATTACATGAACGAAAAGGTCATGGAGTATCTGCTGGAGAGGACTACGGTCAACGGGGGCAGCGTGGACGTGAAGTAGCCTGTGCCCCGGCCGGCTTTGTATTTTATGAAATCGGAAAAGAAAAGGAGAATGAAAATCATGGATTTAACAGACATCAGGGAGCTTTACCGTAATCGTGAAAAGTATATCGGCAAAGAGATAACCGTGGGCGGTTGGGTTCGCAGCAACCGGGATTCTAAGAATTTCGGTTTTCTGGTGATTAACGACGGCACCTTCTTTGAGCCGCTGCAGGTAGTATACGGGGAAAAGCTGCCCAATTTTCAGGAGCTGTGCAGGATGAACGTCGGGGCGGCACTGGTGGTTACCGGTACGGTGGTGGCTACGCCCGACGCAAAGCAGCCTTTTGAGATGCAGGCATCGGAGGTGCTGGTGGAAGGGCCTTCCACCGCGGATTACCCCCTGCAGAAGAAGCGCCATACCTTTGAATATCTGCGCACCATTTCCCATCTGCGGCCCAGGACGAACACATTCCAGGCGGTATTCCGGGTGCGCTCCCTGATTGCATACGCGATCCACAGCTTTTTCATGGAGAGGAATTTTGTCTATGTTCACACCCCTCTGATTACGGGAAGCGACTGTGAGGGCGCAGGAGAGATGTTCCAGGTGACCACTTTGGATCTGGAGAATGTGCCCAGGACAGAGGACGGCAGGGTGGATTTCAGCCAGGATTTCTTCGGGAAGGCAACAAACCTTACCGTCAGCGGTCAGCTCAATGTGGAGACGTATGCCTTTGCTTTTAAGAACGTATATACCTTCGGGCCTACTTTCCGGGCGGAGAATTCCAATACTACCCGCCATGCGGCGGAATTCTGGATGATCGAGCCGGAGATGGCCTTTGCGGACTTAAAGGATGACATGCTGCTGGCGGAAGGGATGCTGAAATATATCATTCGCTATGTGCTGGAGAACGCACCGGAGGAGATGGCCTTCTTTAACCAGTTTGTGGATAAGGGCCTCATTGAGAGGCTGGAGCATGTGGCAAATTCGGATTTCGGGCACGTGACCTATACCGAGGCCGTTGAAATCCTGGAGAAGCACAACGATGCCTTTGACTACAAGGTGTTCTGGGGCTGTGACCTGCAGACGGAGCATGAGCGTTACCTGACGGAGGAGGTTTTCAAACGCCCGGTGTTTGTGACGGATTATCCCAAGGAGATTAAGGCATTTTATATGAAGCTCAACGAGGACGGCAAAACCGTTGCCGCCATGGACTGCCTGGTGCCCGGTATCGGCGAGATTATCGGCGGCAGCCAGCGGGAGGACAAGCTGGAAGTGCTGGAGCAGAGAATGGAGGAGCTGGGCCTGAACAAGGAGGACTACGGATTTTATCTGGATCTGCGCAAATATGGCTCCGTGCGCCACGCAGGCTTCGGCCTGGGCTTTGAGCGCTGCGTCATGTACCTCACCGGAATGGGCAATATCCGGGATGTGGTGCCCTTCCCGAGAACGGTGAATAACTGTGAACTATAGAGGATAAAACAAAAATAATCTTAATAAATTAATAGGTGAAAAGCATACCGAAATGTGGTATGCTTTTTTCATGAGAAAATACATGGGACAAAACATCGGAAAATTTATAAGCTGTATGCTGGTTATTGCACTGACTGTTGCCGGAGTCTGTTATGTCTCCTCGGAGACCATGGTGGCCGGTGCCGCTTCCATCGGGGAGGTGCAGCAGAATATTAAGGACCGGGAGCAGCAGATCCAGAATATTATGAATCAGATTGCCGGCCTGGAGGACGAGCAGGATGTGATCGAGGAGCAGATTTCCGACCTGAATGCGGAGATTGTCAATACCATGGCCAGTATCGGGGTGCTGGAGGACCAGATTGCGGAGAAGGAGCAGCAGATCGCCGAAAAGGGAAACCAGATCACGGACAAGCAGGCCCAGATAGAGGTCACGGAGGCGGAATACAATGCGGCGGTGGAGCGGGAGGAAATCCAGCGCCAGAGTATGGTGGAGTGTACCCGGATGATGTATGAAAATAAGGACCTGTCCTATCTGGGCGCGATTCTGGAGGGGAAAGGGCTTTATGATGTTTTGAACCAGATGGATTACATCGAGAGGATACAGGAGTACAGTGCGGGCAGGCTGACCGCCTACATGGAGGCCAAGGATCAGGTACATGCCCTTTGGGATCAGCTGGAGCTGGAGAAGGCGGAGCTGGAGGAGCAGAGGGACGGACTGGAGCAGGACAGGCAGGCGCTGCAGGCTGATCAGCAGGAGCTTCAGGATTTGACGAATGACCTGAACGGAAAGCTGGCGAAGAAGAAAAAGGAATCCGCGAACTTCGAGGCGGAAATTGCCAGGTACCAGCGTGAGGCTGCCGTGGCAAAGAAGCAGCTCCAGCAGGACAAGCAGAAACTGCAACAGCTGCAGGCCCAGCAGAATGCGGCCAACAAGCCCATTGCCACCACCAATTACACGGCGCTGATTGACAGTGCCGCCGGCAGTGACCTGGGCAAGAAGATTGCCAAATTTGCCTGTCAGTATGTGGGGAACCCTTATGTTGCGGGGGGAACCAGCCTGACCAACGGCGCGGATTGTTCAGGATTTACCTACAGGGTTTATCAGGAATTTGGGTATAGTATACCCAGGACATCCTATCAGCAGAGAAATGCCGGGACAGGGGTGAGCTATGATAATGCCCAGCCGGGGGATCTGATCTGCTATGACGGGCATGTGGCAATGTATATCGGCAACGGCATGATCGTCCATGCCAGCACGGCCAAGACCGGAATCAAGGTCAGCAGGGCGCAGTATCGTACGATATTGGCCGTGCGCAGGATCATTCCCTAGCGGATTGCGGTGCTTAAAGCAATCGCCAAAGATTTATGAAAGGAAGTAAGGTGCTGTGAAAATTATCATTGCCGGGGACGGCAAAATGGGAGCTACCCTCACCAGGCAGCTTTCGGCGGAGGGAGACGACCTGACGCTGATTGACGCCAACCCTGAGGTGCTGGAGTCCAGCGAGGAGCGCTACGATGTGCTGGTGGTGCAGGGAAACTGTGCATCCATGGATGTGCTGAAGCAGGCAGGGGTAAAGGAGGCGGATTTGCTGATTGCCATGGCAGGAGCGGATGAAATCAATCTGCTGTGCTGTATGACGGCCCACAGCATGAATCCCAGGCTCCATACCATCGCCAGAGTGCGGAATCCGGAGTACATGGATCAAATCTATGCCATGCGGGGGATGTTTGCCCTCTCCATGTCGGTGAACCCGGAGAAGCAGGTGGCAGAGGAAGCGGCAAGGCTTCTGAGGTATCCCGGATTCTTAAAGAGAGATACCTTTGCCCGGGGCAAGGTGGAGATCGTGGAGCTGAGGCTTGACGAGAAGAGCAAGCTCTGTAATGTGGCCCTGAATGATATGAACAGCATTGTTAAATGCAAGATCCTGGTCTGTGCGGTGCTGCGCAGGGGAAACGCGGTGGCGCCGGACGGCGATTTTGTGCTGCGGGAAGGAGACCGTATCTTTGTGACGGCCCCGGCAGACACTTTAACGCTGCTGCTTAAGAACCTGGGGATCATCACCCGTAAGGCAAAGCGGGTGATCCTGTGCGGCGGCGGGCGCGTCAGCTACTATCTTGCCAGGGAGCTGGTAAACAGCGGGGTGGGAGTACAGCTGATCGAGCGGGATGAGGAGAGGTGTCAGCATCTTGCGGCAATTCTGCCGGGAGCCTGTATCATACACGGGGATGCCAGCAGCCAGTTCCTGCTGGAGAGTAAAGGAATTTCCGAATGTGACGCCCTGGTGACCATGACGGGGCTGGATGAGCTGAATGTGGTAATCTCCCTGTACGGGACAAACTGCGGCGTCCCCCAGGTCATTACCAAGCTGGGACGTATGGATAATACCAATATGCTGGACAATCTCGCCATCGGCAGCGTAATCAGTCCCAGGGAGCTCTGCTGTAATACCATTGTGCGTTATGTGCGGGCCATGAAGAATCAGACCGGGGCGGCCCTGACGGTGCATACCATTGCGGACGGGCAGATGGAAGCAATGGAGTTTCTTGTGGATGAAAATACCAGACATTGCGGAGAGCCGCTTAAGGAGCTCAAGCTGAAGAAGGGCGTTCTGGTGGTATGTATTTCCAAGGGGCCCCGCCAGGAGATTCCCGGCGGTGACTCCCGTTTTGAGCGGGGGGATACCCTGATTATTGTGACGGACAGGGAGCGGGGGATTTACCAGCTCAACGATATATTTGAGTAAAAGGTGCAGAGAATATCATGAACTATAAAATGATGGGAAGATTTTGCGGCAGAATACTGCTGGTGGAAGGGGTATTCATGGTGCCGGCGATGCTGATCAGCCTTTTTGGGCGGGAATATGCTTCCGCCCGGGCGTTTCTGTGGAGCATTGGCATTATAGTTGTGCTGGCCTGGCTGCTGATGTGGTTTGGCAGGGGCTCCAAAAAGAAGTTTTATGCCAAAGAGGGGCTTGCCTGCGTGGGGATCAGCTGGGTGGTCATGAGCCTGCTGGGCTGTCTGCCGTTTTGTCTTTCCGGCGCGATTCCGGGTTTTGTGGACGCCTTTTTTGAGATTGTATCGGGCTTTACCACCACGGGAGCATCCATCCTGCCGGCGGTGGAGGGACTTCCCAGGGGAATCCTGTATTGGAGGAGCTTCAGCCACTGGCTGGGCGGTATGGGCGTGCTGGTATTCCTGCTGGCAATCACCTCCGCGGGAGGCGGAGACAATGGCTTTACCATGCACCTGCTGCGGGCGGAAAGCCCGGGCCCCAATGTGGGAAAGCTGGTTCCGAAGATGAGAAAGACGGCGGGAATCCTGTATCTGCTTTACATTGTGCTTACGGTGCTAAATACCGTGTTCCTGTTATGCGGGGGGATGTCCCTTTTCGAGTCCGTGTGTACGGCGTTCGGAACGGCAGGAACCGGCGGGTTTGGCGTGCGGAATGACAGCATAGCAGGATACAGTCCGTATATTCAGAATGTGTGTACCGTGTTCATGCTTTTGTTCGGGATAAATTTCAGCTGCTATTATATGCTGCTGATCCGGCAGTTTAAGGCGGTGCTGAAGGACGAAGAGCTTCGGCTGTATCTGGGGATCGTGGCAGGGAGCATTGTGCTGATCGTGCTGAACCTGAAAGGTTTCTACGGTACCCTGGGGGAAACGATCCGTCATGCGGCGTTTCAGGTCGCGTCCATTGTGACTACCACCGGCTTTGCCACAACGGATTTTGACCTCTGGCCGGGATTTTCCAAGGCAATTCTGCTGTGCCTGATGGTGGTGGGGGCCAGTGCCGGCAGCACCGGCGGCGGCTTTAAATGCGGCAGG
>CAJTKW010000014.1:46897-51475 GCA_910577035.1 uncultured Acetatifactor sp. | reverse complement strand
TTCTCCTTGTACTCAAGAGCCTGCGGAGAAGTGTGCGCAAGGTGGTCAACCCTCAGAAGGTTGAGGTCGTGCGAATGAACGGGAATCCCATCAGCGAGAAGGTCCTGCAGAATACCAATGCTTATCTGGCAGCCTATGTCATTATCACGGGAGTGAGCTTTCTGCTGATTTCCATAGACGGCTTTTCCATTACTACCAATATTTCCGCGGTACTGGCCTGCTTTAACAATATCGGGCCTGGATTTGAGATGGTGGGCCCTGCCTGCAATTTTTCCTCCTACAGCATTTTTTCCAAGCTGGTGCTGATTATGGATATGCTGGCGGGCAGGCTGGAAATTTTCCCCATCCTGATTCTGTTCTCCAGAACCACATGGAGGCATCGCTGAGGGGAAGAAAGCAGAGAGAAGGTTCATGAGGGAAAAAAAAGGATTTCAAATCAGAGACTATAAAGTGGAATTTGCGGAAGCGGCGGCAGCAGCCGGCGTCATGCTTCTGCTTGCCTGTCTCTTTGATTACCGCTATGCAACCAACGATGATATGTTTATCAACGCGATTCTTTCGGGGAAATATACCGGTGCCCCTGATCTGCGCAATATCCGCGTGGGAATTCCGTTGAATGCGCTTTTCTGCCTGTTCTATCGGGTCTGTCCCTGGATTCCCTGGTTTGGCATTGGTCTGATTTCGTTTCAATATGCTTCCCTGTGGTTCATTCTTACCGGCCTGTGCAGGAAACTTGGGGGGAAAAGTCCCAGCAGGGTTATTTCCTGTATTGCCGTGCATCTTCTCCTGGTGGGGATTATGATAAACGAGCTTGTGACAGTACAGTATACTTATACGGCGGCGCTGCTTATGGCTTCGGCGGCGCTGCGGTTGTATGATATGGAGGATCCCTTCAGCAGGAGGGGAAGTCTGCAATTTGCCGGTATTCTGCTGCAGTATCTGGCGGCTTTTTGCCTGCGCACGGAGATTTTCCTGTTTTTGCTGCCTTTTCTGTTTTTGCTGATATTGGTCCATTACTACAGGAACAGCGGATTGCGCGTAAATAAAGGAGAATTAAAAAGGTGGGGACTGGTATGCGGGGGACTGGTGTGCGGAGTGGCGGCAGTATCTCTGGTGAACAGGGCCTGCTACAGGGATTCCGGGTGGCAGGAATACCTGCGTTCGGACAAATACAGAGTACAGATGTACGATTATCTGGCGTTTCCGGCCTATGATGAAAACAGGGATTTTTACGAAGGAGCCGGCATTTCCGAGGTTCAGTACCAGATTCTCCGGAATTATAATTTTGCCCTGGAGGAAGAGATTGATTCGGAAATGTTAAAGAGTATCGCGGATTATGTGAATGAGGGCAGAACGTCCGGGTATCAGGGATTGAAACGGGTTTATTATCAGATGTTTACCCTGCCTTTGGGGGAGGGCATCTGGTCGTATACCCACAGGGTGCTCCTTGACACAGAGACGGCATCGGAGGACTATCCCTGGAATATTGTCTGTGGTGCCCTGTATTTTGTACTGCTTTTCCTGACCTGCTTTTCCAAAAGGGTACAGAATCTTGTGTTCCTGATCCTCCTGTTTTCCATTCGGACCGGACTGTGGATGTATCTTATTCTGAGGCAGAGGATGCCTGTCAGAGTGACCCATGCCCTGTCCCTGATGGAGCTGGCCTGCCTGCTGCTGCTGGTATTGGAAGAGCTGGCGTATCTGGAAAAGGCCGGGGGCCGGAAAAGGCCGGGGTGGCTGTATCCGGGGCTGGCGGCGCTGCTTTTTACAGGGGCGGGGATCGTGGCAGGGAGCGGCTTGGGCAGCTTTATCCCGGAATACAGGGATACGGTGGCATACAATGAGGAATGGGAAGCGCTGCTGGATTATTACGGGGAACGGAAAGAAAGCTTTTATTTTATGGATGTGTATTCCATAGTGAATTACACGGACAGAATTCTGGACGGGGAGGATTCCCGGCCGGGGAATTACGACATCTGCGGCGGCTGGCTGGCGAAAAGCCCGTTGTGCCGGGAAAAATATGATAAATTTGGCTTCTCATTACCGAGGGAGGCCCTGGTCGGGCAGGATAACGTATTCTTTGTGGCGGAACAGGGGAGTGATCTGAGCTGGCTGACTGCGCTTTATGCGGAAAAGGGTATTCCCCTGCAGATGGAATATCGGGACACCGTGGCCGGAAGGTTTGATATTATTAAGTTGAGTGTCCGGGAGGGACAGGATGCGGGAGGGGAATGAAGGGGCAGAAGCGACATACAGGATCGGTGAGATTTCCCGTCTGACAGGTGTGAAGGCAGGAACCATCCGCTTTTATGAGAAGTGCGGATTTATCGGGCCGGTGGAGAGAACCGCCAATCAGTACAGGATTTACAATAAGCGGCATGTGTTCCGGCTTCGGGTCTGCCGGCTGGTGTTCGGCGGCTTTGTAAATACACGTCTGCGCAGAGAAAGCCTGAAGGTGCTGGAGGCATCCGCGGCATGGGACCGGACGGCGTATGAGAGGGAGAGCGGAAACTACCTGCAGGCCGTGGAAGAGGACATCGAGAGGGCAAAAAGGGCCATAGCCCTCTGTACGGGGCAAATGGGCAGAAAGGGAACGCAGGCTTCGGAAGATACACGAAATTCGGAGGAAGCACAGTGTTCGGAAGATACACGAAATTCGGAGGAAGCACAGTGTTCGGAAGAAACGCGAAATTCGGAGGAAGCACAGTGTTCGGAAGAAACGCAAAATTCGGAAGAAACGCAGGTTTCGGAAGAGTCCCGATATACGAAAAAGCAGGCTGCCGCCATGACGGGGGCAACACCGGAGGCGATCCGTAACTGGGAGCGCAACGGTCTGCTGGGCCGATATGAGCCTTATCAGAGAAGAGCTTACGGGCAGGAGCTTTTGAACCGTATGTATGTGATCCGGTTACTGCTGGACACCGGCTACAGTATGATGGCCATCCGGGCTTTCCTGCAGGCGTATGAGGAGGGCAGGCCGGAGGAAGCGGAGTTGCTGCTGACAAATCCCCGGGAAGGAGGGGATCTGTGCTGCCGTGCGGACCGCTATCTGGAGGCATTGCTGCATCTGCGGGAAAAGGCCGTACAGCTGAAACAGATGGGCTCGGAGATGAAAAACTAAACCTTCTATCTGCACACCACTTTTTACAGGTGTGGTATGATCGTTTCATCAGGCAAGGAGGTCTGCTGGAATGGTCATGAAAAATAATGTTTTCAGAAATTACAAATTTATATTAAAGACAATATGCAAGGCTTCCCCGTCCCGGGTATGGCTGGATGTCTTCTTTACCGTTATCAGCGATTTATTTTCCATAGTGTACAATGTGCACTTTTTTGCATTTTTTATGGATGCGGTGGAAAAAGGGAAGAGCATTGTCTCCATCAGTAAGGTTTTACTTGCTTTTATTTTGGTAAACATCGTATTTGAAATATTCTGTTCCTGGTATCAGCAGGCCTATATTCCCCAAAATAATGTGAAGCTCTCGGTTTTTTTACAAAATATGATAGATCGGAAAATCATGGCGGCTGACATAGCATGTTTTGATCGTCCGGAATATTATGATAATGTAACCTTTGCCTTAAATGATTTGTTTCAAAGGGTGAACGGTATCTTAAATCATATAGCCGGTTTCGTTTCCCATTCCTGCTGCGTGATTTTGCTGATAGGATATTTCCTGCAGATTGATTTTGTCATTGTGCTCATTTCCCTGATCTCCGTACTGACAGGATTGCTTTTTGAACCTGTTTTAAATCAGTACAGATACCGTTATACCGAAGAAAGCCTGAAATATCAGCGAAGCTATGAATATGTGAAAAGAATCTCCATACAGGCAGAATGCGCCCAGGAGCTGAGAACCACAAATGTGAAAAACGCTCTGCACAAAATGCTGGATGACGGATATGGGGGATTAAAGGCCCTTCTTAAAAAATATTACGGAAAAATAACAATGCTTGACAGCGTTCAGGCCTTTTGCGGATTTGGCATAGTATCCTGTGTGACAACGCTGATTTCGATCCATAGAATTGTCGTCGATAAAACGGTAACAATTGCAATGTTCCTGCCCCTGATGGGGGCCATCGCGCAGTTTACCTGGAGAGCGTCCTCAGTGATAAGCGGATTTACCGATCTTTTGAATGATAATATGTATATCAATAAGTTTTATGAATTTTACCGGCAGGAACCGAAGGTGGTATCCTCCAGGGAGGAACCGGTGGATTCCCCTTTCCGCGGAATGAAGATAGAGCATTTATATTTCAAATACAATGAACAGGATACGTATGTGCTGAAAGATATTTGTATGGAAATCCGGCCGAAACAGAAGATTGCGTTGGTCGGGTATAACGGAGCCGGTAAGTCCACGCTGATTAACCTGATTCTGCGCCTGTATGATCCGGACCGGGGCAGTATTACTTATAATGACAGGAATATCCGCGATTACAATGTAAAGGACTATCGAGACAAATACGGAATTGTTTTTCAGGATATAAATGTGTATGCCGCCACTGTCGGCCAGAATATTGCCATGGACACAAAGGTTTATTCGGAGGAAGAAATGCAGGACATTATGAAGTATCTTC
>CAJTKW010000014.1:21260-46887 GCA_910577035.1 uncultured Acetatifactor sp. | reverse complement strand
ATAAACGAGTATGAAGACGGGTATCACACACAGCTGACCCATGAATTGTCTGATGCGGGTGAAATGCTCTCCATTGGTCAGTGCCAGGCACTGGCACTTGCCAGAATTTTTATCAATCCGTCGAAGCAGCTCTACATTTTGGACGAGCCTGCCAGTGCTCTTGACCCTGTTGCGGAAGAAAAAATTTTTGAGGCTATAAACGGTTATCTGGCGGAGGGGACCGTTATTTATATTTCCCACCGGTTTTCGGCATCCAAAATAGCCGACAAAATATATTTTATGGAGCAGGGCCGGATTGCGGAGCAGGGGACACATGAGGAGCTGATCCTGCAAAACGGAAAATATGCGGAGATGTTCCAGATGCAGGCCAGGTACTACAAACAAGGAAGTGCTGAAGTTGAGCCGCGGCAGAAACGGGCAGAGGGAGTGCAGGGTGAAAAAAATAATACATAATAATCTGTATATGCTGAAAATATTTTTCAGGGCGGTTCCGCTGTATTCCGCGGGCTATGCACTGCTGATTGCCGCCAGAAGCATCTTGTTCAATACCGTGGGAAATGTGCTGTTCCTACAGTATATTGTCAAGTCGGTGGAAGTCGTAATTGCACAGCCGGGAGAAACACAGAAAGTTTTAACACGGTTGATTGCTGTGACCTGCGTATATTATGGGCTGGTGCTTTTGTTTAACACCGTCATTGCAGGAATCTTTAATAACAGCCTGGCAAAAAAAGCAGAGATCAGGGTCAATCATGTTTTTGCGAAAATGATGTTTGAGAAGTCTGCTTCCATTGACCTTGGCTGCTATGACGACCAGGAATATTATAACGATCTGATAGCTGCCAACAGGGAATCCCATACCAGGGCCTGGAGTACTTACAGGAATTTTGTTAAGCTGATGGAAAACTCACTGGTATTGCTCTCGCTTATTTTTATTATCAGCTCTTTGGATTTTGTTGTGTTTATACTGGCAGTTGTAATTAACGTGTTTTCATTTTTGTACCAGATGAAGCTGAATCAAATCAACGGTGAGATTTACAATAAAACCGTGCCCTGCCATAAAGAAATTGACTATGTAAACCGCATGTTTTTCTTAAAACAAAATGCCAGGGACATAAAAATGACAAGGATCGGCAATGTCCTGCTTGATAAAATGACTGCCTCCTCGAAAAAGCTGGGCGACGTTCATGCTGCTTACGGAGCCAAAAAGACCTTAGTCTGCGCCGGCGATCATCTGATGAAGAAAATCATGGGAGATTTTTTGACATTATTTTATCTTGCCTGCATGGTGCTTGTGAAACATGCTTATACTTTTGATGTGGTGACTGCCTTATGGAATGCTTACGGTACCATGACAGGAAACATGAACAATTTTGTCCGCTGCATAAAGGAATTACATAATAACAGTATTTACATTGAGAAATTCCTTCACTTTATGGATAGGGAAAACCGCATTGTATCGAATCGGGGTCTGAAAAGCAATGCCGGTATGCCGGTTACAATTGAGTTTGTGGATGTGTCTTTCTCCTATGACGGAGAACACAAGATTCTGGACGGATTGAATTTAAAGATCCAGGCAAAGGAAAAGGTGGCAATTGTGGGCAGTAACGGCGCCGGAAAGAGTACCCTGGTTAAGCTGCTATTAAGACTGTATGATCCTGACAAGGGTAAAATACTGGTAAACGGCATTGATATTCGGGACTATGACGTGGATTTTTATCGAAAGAACCTGTGGGGTATCTTGGTTCAAAACTTCCAGTTGTTTGCATTGACGCTGTATGAAAACGTGAAAATGGATCTTGTGGACAAAAACAGGGAAAAGCCAGAACTGGACCAGGCCCTTCAAAGGGTCGGGCTGGGAGAGGTGGTTGAGGGCCTGCCCCATGGGGGAGACAGCGATTATTCAAGAGAATTCAACAAGGACGGGGTAGTATTCTCGGGGGGACAAAAGCAAAAGCTGGCACTGGCAAGAGTGCTGCCCGGCGATAAGAAAACGGTAATTCTGGACGAGCCCTCAAGTGCGTTGGATCCGAAAGCGGAAAGTGAATTTAATGAGCTTGTGTTCCGGATGCTGCCGGAGCGGACGATGATTATCATTTCCCACAGATTGTCCACAACGAAAATGGCAGACAGGATTATTTTGATTCAGAATGGGAAAGTGGCGGAAAACGGTTCCCATAACGAGTTGATGCAGAACCATGGCATATACGCTGAAATGTTTGAAATGCAGTCCCGGAGATACCAATAATAAGGGAAGAACAAAGAAACAAGGAGGACGATTCAAATGGAAAAGTATCTTTTTACAGAGGTAAGGCGGCAGATTAAGGACGGGCAAAGCGGCGCGGAGGTATGGGAAACGGCGGATGGCCGTGTCCTGAAGTATGTGCGGAGGGAGAGCCTGCCCGATCCGGAGATGTTCAGGCAATATCAGAATGAAGCATATTTTTACCGATATTTCAAAGAGAATTCCCGGGAAAGGCTGCGTTGTCTGCCGGAGGTGTTGGAGGTACAGGTTTCCGATCAGGAAATTCTGATTCTGATGAAGAAATATCGGAAGCTTTTCCTGGAGGAAAGCAATGAGGAGCTTCTGGGGAGGATTATGGGGGCGCTGGCGGAAATTCATGCCGGCAAGGTTCCGGCAGTATTAAAGAAAGAGCGGAAACAGCCAGGGTATCTCACGAAAGAGCAGATTGAAGACTGCAGGGCCGGGTGGCTGTCCGTGCTGGCGGAGCATCCGGGAGTATTTGACGAGAAGATCCTGGAGGAGGCCGGGGCAAACATAAACGAAATCATTGGCTGGCATGAGAAAGAGGCGCGGGTTCTGACTCATGGGGATTTTCACCGGGATAATCTGCTCCAGGGGGAAAACGGGGAGATCCTGGTCTGTGACTGGCAGGGCGTGGGAGAAGGAGGCGCTTCCGGAGACATCAGCTTTTTCTTAAGCCGGCTGGGGGCGGACGGAGTCGGCATAGAGCCGGAGAAGGCGGTGGCGCTGTATTGCCGGGAGAGGGCAGGGCTTACAGGGGAAACCGTCTCCTCCGGGGAATTGCTTCGGCATATGCAGGCAGCCAATCTCATTACTTCGTTTCAATTCTGGCACGAGTACCTGCATGGCAGCTCTTCCGGGCGAGTGAGGGAGGTTTACGGGAAGATGGTGATGGACTGAGGGAAACCTGTTATTCCGGTACGGAAACCCCATCGCCGGACAGGTACCCCCGGGACAGGGAATAAGCACCCTCCACCACATTTCCCTCTTGAATGCTGCCGGTAAAAGAGACTACCACCAAATCGCCGACGGTGATGCCCTCGAACTCAATGTGGCGGCGGATCCGTATGTCATCCAGGTAGATTTTAAAGGGGATACCGTCCCTTTCGTCAACGCACAGAACAGAGTCATCCACTAAAATGTACTCGTCCGTGATTTCGGTGAGAATGCCTGTGAGAGAGAAGGCATATGCCTCCGGTGCGGATGCGGTGCTGTTTTCTGCGGCGTAGGTAAAAATCTGTTCTGCGGCCTCTTCGCCGATCCGGAAGACATAGGCATAGTCAAAGATATTTGTCCAGATATAACCGTCCTCCGTGATGCGGAATACGCTTTTGTAAACGCCAAGGGCGTCAGAGGTGGCGGTAAAGCTTAAGCTTCTGCCATCCTGACTCCGGCTGTCATTTTCCACGAAGGCAGCGTTTCTGCAGGAGTGCAGCACCTCCCAGATATAGGAGTCATCGGTCAGACGGAAACTGCCGTTTTCTTCATATCCGTCGTATGCGGTAAACTGTTCCAGGGGCAGGGTCTGCTCCAGCGTATAGTCGTCCAGCAGCTCGCCCAAATTCATCGGGGGTGCGTAACTGCCGCGGTGGAAGACATAGAAATCTCCGTCCAGCTTCACTGCCACAAGTCCCCTTTCGGATACCCCGTTGATCCGGTATACCTCTGCCGTCATCTGATGCTCCTGATCCGTATAAATATCAAAGCCCTTCACATCATAGCGCCCGATCATACTGCCGATGCACGAGGCGTCAACGGGCCTCCCCGAATGGAATTCCTCCCCGTTCAGCACCAGCGTTGTGTATTGCTCGGAAATCGTTCGATATTCCCAGGGCCATACTATGGCCGATTCATTCTTCGTTATGGTTATGTCCCGGTATTTCCGTGTAATTCCCCCTGGTAAAGTCCCCTCCGGCATAGTCAGGGCAGGAGGATTTGGCCTCAAAAGCATACTGCCTGCAAAGACGGCCAGGGTAAGAACGGCTGCCGCGGCAGTCCATTTCAGCCAGGCGGAGCCTCCGTTCTTTGCTTTTGCGGTTGTGACGTCGGCAGCCTCCACATAAGCCGGGTCGATCAGCGCCATCTTATCTAAAAGCGTGTTTCCTCTCATAAAATGTAACCCTCCCTTTCAAGATATTCCCGAAGCCGGCTGCGGCATCGAAAAAGCGTGGTTTTCACCTTGCTTTCGGACAATGCAAAGCGTTTGGAGATGTGGGCAATGGAATCCAGATACCAGTACCGGCGGATAAAGAGATTCCTTTTTTCTTCGCTGAGGGAGCCGAGAAATCCGTTAATTGCTTCCCCCAGCGCCATGTCATCAATACGGCATTCCACATCATCCGGCGCCGGGATACACTGCTCCAGCTCGGCACTGAGCTCACAGAGAAAGGCACTGCGTTTCAAGCGGCGGCGGTTCCGGCAGCAGTTTAAGGAAATGTGGCGGGTGATCCGGGCCAGGAAAGCATACAGATAGCTTCTTGGTTCATGGGGCGGAATGGCGCGCCATGCCTCCAGGTAGGTGTCGTTTTCACACTCCTCGGCGGTTTGCCGGTCATTGACGATTCCGTCAGCCAGAGAGCGCAGACGGCTTCCGTATTTTTCGGAGGTGTGCTTTATGGCTGCTTCGTCGCGGCTCAAATACAGCTCCACAATCTTACTGTCGTCCAAGGCGTTTTACTCCTTTCTTTTCGTTTGGGAAGGCCTTCACCTGAATAAGCACCGTCCGGGGAGGAAAGGTTACACTTGTGTGTCAGACCAGTATTACATATTTTTCTAAAATTTACAATTAGGATTTCGTACATTTTTCTGAAAGAATCGAGTAAATAAAAGCACAATAGGGGCGCTTTTTTCAAGAAGAAACGATTGTGAAATAAAACAGGACAGGATATAATAAATTTACGAGGCATTTGATAAGAAAGAGAGTGTGACGGAATGGGCATGTATTTGAATGGCAAAAATGCGTATGGCCTTTTTCAGGAGGCATGTTCACTGACCTATTATGTGGATAAGTCAGATATACTGAGCGAGCTTGTACCGATCCTGGAGGGTAAGAGGGAGCCGGGCCGGGCGGGGACAATTCGGGGCAGCGAACTCAAATATGTCTGCATTACCAGACCCCGCCGTTTCGGGAAAACGGTCATGGCTAATATGATTGCTTCGTTCTTTTGCAGAAGTATTGACAGCAGTGCAGAGTTTGGCAGGCTGAAGGTATCGGAATACGGCTGGTATCATACTCATTTGAATCAGCACAATGTTATTCATATTATGTTTAATGAGCTGCCCAGAGACTGCGGTTCATTCGGACAGTATATTTCGAGGATCGAAAATGGATTGCTGGATGACCTTATGACGGAGTATCCCAAGATGCGGATCAGAGAAACGGATGCGCTGTGGGATGCTCTGAGAAAAATCTACGAGTATGGCAGCGGGGAAAAATTTATATTTGTGCTGGATGAGTGGGATTACATTTATCATCAGGATTTTGTCACTGAAGAAGAGAAGGAGGACTTTACGAAGTTTCTCAGTAATCTTTTAAAGGATAAAGCCTATGTGGAAATGGCTTATATGACGGGTATTCTTCCCATAGCCAAATACTCCAGCGGGTCAGAGCTGAATATGTTCTGCGAGTATACGATGGTGAACGAAAAGAAGTATGCAGAATATTTTGGATTTACAGATGAAGAGGTGGATGACCTTTTTGCAAGATACCAGATGCAGGAGCCCCCGAATCCTCAGGTCACCCGGGAAGGTCTTCGCCTTTGGTATGACGGTTACCATACCAGGGGTGGAAAGCGGGTGTATAATCCCAGGTCAGTAGTATTGGCTTTAACAAATAACAATATGGGAAATTATTGGACGAATTCCGGCCCGTATGATGAGCTTTTTTATTATATTGGAGCCAATGTGGACGCGGTCAGGGATGACGTAGGGCTTATGATTGCCGATGTACCGGTTCCCGCCAAGGTACAGGAATATGCCGCTACCTCGATGGAATTAAAAACCCGGGATGAGATATTTTCCGCAATGGTGGTCTATGGCTTTTTAAATTATGAGGACGGCTGTGTATCCATTCCCAATAAGGAATTGATGGATCGTTTTTCGGACATGGTTTGCAGGGAGCCTTCCCTGGGAAACGTATATCGTTTGACGAAGGAATCCGGCAGGATGCTGCAGGCAACCAAAGCAGGCGATACCAGAATAATGACTGAAATTCTGCAGTATGTTCACAACACGGAGAGTCCGCTGCAGGTGTACAGCAATGAGGCAGAGCTGGCATCCATCATTAAGTGGGCGTATCTGCAGGCGATTGATTTTTACCGGATAGAGCGGGAGGACAAGGCAGGTGTCGGGTATGTAGATTATATCTTCTATCCGTTCCGGAAGGATGACGATGTTATCATCATTGAATTAAAAGTAAACCACACAGCGGACGAGGCAATCCGGCAGATTAAGGAGCGTCAGTATGCGCTTCGTTTTGAGGGGAAAATTGGAGAAAGGCCGGAATATACAGGACGAATCCTGGCGGTGGGCATTGCCTATAACAAAAAGGATAAGCGTAAATGTCATGAATGCAGGGTAGAAGTATTAAGAGAAAGGCTATGATAATGGTATAATGCAAATGAAGGGGGAATCAGAGAAAAACGGGAAGCCAAAATACGATTAAAAAGATTTGGAGAGGGAAGCGCCCCAGATGATAAAAGCCGTCAATGATGCGCCGGAACAGTATCCCTCTTATGAGGAGGATATGGAAGAGTGGCAGGGGGAGGAGTGACTTTTGGCGGAGGTGAGCCGCTTATACAGTCAGATTTTATCCATGAAGTATGTAAATTGATGTCGCCTGCCTGGAATAAGAGAATAGAGACTTCTTTGAATGTACCCTGGAGATATGTTGAGCCTTTGCTCCAGGATCTTGATGAATGGATTATTGATATTAAGGATGCGGATGGCCGGATTTATGAAAAGTACACGGGGACTACGAATACGAATATGAGGAATAACATATTCAAGCTGGCAGATATGGTAAAGCCGAGAAAGTTACGTGTTCGGGTTCCAAGAATACCAGGCTACAACGATGAAGACAAAATTAACGAATCTGTTATATGGGTTAAGGATGTAATGAAATTAAAGGCGGAAATAATTGATTACATAGTACCTGCGGAAATTACACCGTTGACCGATTAACTATAGGAAACGATGGCCTTGGCGGAGATGCCTGCGGAACTTCGTGCTGTAATCGATGAACTTCTGTAAGATGGCAGAAGATTGATGGAATTCCATGTTTGGGAGAACTGTCTCAGATTTGCGAATAAATAGGTTAGGGAGGATAATAACATGTTGGATAATTTACAGTTGGTTCCCGGGGAAGCTTTTACTGCATCAGAGCATCTTATTAGCAAGGTGATGGATAAGATATCAGATGTGACAGGATGGGTGGCGACACCGAAAGGGAACAAAGTGTATCAGCTGGAGGCTGAAAAATATCTCATAGAAAAGATAAAGCAGGATTCTAATATGCCGGAGATGGCAAAGGCTGTCTGCATAAGTAATGTAAGAAAACTGATTAGAGAATATCAAAATCAATATAATGTTTTCGCAACAGCCATGGAATTTCTGGATAATTCTGCAAACCCGGACGAGGTAGATGACGACTGGCTGTCTTACTTTTTTGATAATGCTAAATGTGTTAGCAAAGAAGAATTGCTAATCCTTTGGGGACAAATTCTTGCAAGGGAGATAAATCAGCCAAACCGGGTTCCCAAGGCTTTAATCAATATTTTATCAACCATTGATTTTGAAGATGCAATGTCCTTTAAAAAATTAGCCAGTTTTTCCTTGGAGATGGATGGTATGTTTTTGCCTGTTATTTTTATAAGTAAAAAAGAAATATATGAAAGTAATGGACTGAAAATGGATGATATTATTCGATTGCAGAATACTGGTCTTATACAATATAATGATTTGCTATATTCTATGTACCTAAGTGTCGAAAGTAAGGTGGCTTATTTTGATACAGAGATAGATGTTAGAGGCAGAGAAGAAATATGTGTCGGAAATGTCATTTTGAGCAAGGCAGGGCAGGAACTTATGTCGGTGGTGGCAGATAAAATAGAAATAGATGGTTTTGCAGAATTTGTAAAGGCTACAATTGTTAAGAAAATGGGAGACTTTATGAAAGATATTTTGGCAAAATAGCAGAAATAAAGCAGCATGACTAAGACAATGAAATTTGATTATAAAATGTTTCTTTGATATTGAAGCTAATTTGATTTACGCAGAAGCAAGTGGCAAATGCAATTGGGACGACGATCAGGTGTAGGAATATGGAGAAATAACGTCGGATGGACATTTCCTATTACGTTTATTAAATTAGCTGGATATTCCTGACATACAGGATATAACTGGGAATAAATGATATATATGGGAAAGCGATAGTTGGGAAGTATGGAAAAAGATTTTAGTAATTGCTTTGGATGTTCAAGACGGTATACAGAAAACAATGATTATTTCGTTAAATATTTATCAGATTCGTACTTGGCAAAAGTCTATGACCTCATTATGGACGGAAATCCGGATAGTCTTGAGGAAGCACAACGTGTGTACGAAGATGCAATGAAATCAGATGATGCCGAAGAACTGTTGAGTGAAATAAGGGAATCAAAGCATTATACGCTGGATCCTGACATGACATATATAAGCATGTTAAATGCGGCCCAAAATAATTCCTTCAACAGAGAAAAACTGCAGGCGGCCTTTAATCGTATCGAGGAGTCTGACGAATTATTCAACGGCTTATTTGCGGATGTAGATTTATATTCAAATCGGCTTGGCACTGGTGATCAGAGGCAGAGCGCCACAATAGCGGAAGTCATCAAAGTATTGGATGGCGTGGATATTATTCATACGGAAGGGGATGTCCTTGGTAATGCATATGAGTATCTGATCGGTCAATTTGCATCTGAAACAGGTAAAAAGGCCGGAGAATTTTATACGCCGCATGGCCCCGCACAGATCCTTTGCAGGATTACCATATCCGGTTAGGAAGGGAAAAAGGGATTACAGGTATATGATCCCTGTATGGGATCCGGCTCGTTGATGCTTAGCTGCAGAAATTATTGAATTCGGCTTTTGGCGTAGTGCCGAAAGAATTGGATTCTTACGAATTGATTGCTGATTTACCTGCGTTATAGGATCTGATTGTAACTTTTTTTCAAAACCTCGACTACCTTATCATCCTTCACCAAAGCAAATGTGATAAGCTAAAAGATATAAAGAAATTCATGTTTCAAAATATGTTTGTATAAGGAGTAACATCTTGATGAAATTATATCACGGAAGTAATATTGTTGTCGAAAAGCCTGAAATTCTTCAGTCTGACCGCAGGCTTGACTTTGGTACAGGCTTTTACCTTACGTCGAGTTATGAGCAGGCGGAAAGATGGGCGTTCCTGACAGTGAAAAGACGGGGAGAGGGAAAACCGATAATTACATCCTATGATTTTGAAGAAAACGAGGTATCTTCGATGAAGGTAACGAGGTTTGAGGGAGCGTCTGCCGAATGGCTTCAATTTGTTGCAAGCAACAGGAATATCAAGGATTTTACAGATGAATCAGACATTGTGATCGGACCGGTTGCCAATGATAGGACGATGCCGGTTATTAAATTGTATTTTGCAGGTATATATGATGAAGACGAAACTATTAAGAGGCTTTTGCCCCAAAAGCTGAAGGACCAGTATGCTTTCAAAAGTGAAAAAGCTCTTAAATCTTTGGTTTTAAGCGAGGTGATAGAACCATGAAAAGTGAAATGGTATTTATTCGTTCCTTCTACAATGAAAAGGTATCGCAGATGATTGTAGAGAAATATGGAATGGAACCGTTATTGGCGCTTAGGAGATTCCTTTTTTCTGAAACTTATCGGATGCTGACAGATGAAGAACTTGAAATGTGGGATTTCAGCCCATTTGGAATTTTTGATATGTGGGAGGCGGAGCAGGTTACCGGAGATCCGCGTAATTCTTTATATTTAAGGAGAGATTGACGTGAGTAAGGAGTTGGAATTTTTCATTTTTTTGATTGAAAACTATGCGGAATATAAAAATACTACAGCTGATAAGGTTTTGAAATCTTGGGACAAATTGGAACTTACTGATTTTATTTATGATATGTATGAAATATATCATGTGGAGAGGCTGCAGAACGCCTTTGATGATATTGATGCATTAATGATGGAAAAGCAGGTGTAGTTATACATTACAGAACAGGTTTCCGCAGAAAGGGCAGCGTATGGCAGAATTAGAATCGGTAATTGAAAAAAGATTGATAGACCAGCTTTGCTGCGATGAGTCGCAATGGATATACAGACCTGATATTAGAACAGAGGAACAGCTGTGGAATAACTTTAAATATATTCTGGAGCAGAATAATAAAGCGAAACTGAATGATATTCCCCTTAGCGACTCCGAGTTCGCAAAGATTAAGAATGATTTATCTCATGCTTCATTTTATGATGCCGGAAAATGGATGGCAGGAGAGAACGGCAAGGTATATGTTCATGTCCAGCGAGGGAATGAAACATTGCATCTTGTAGTGATAAATAATGAGCATGTGGCGGGCGGCTCAAGCGTGTATGAAGTGATTCACCAATATCAGACTTTTAAGCCGGAGGATGCGGAGGATGGCAGAGACAGGCGTTTTGATGTAACGCTTCTGATTAACGGTATTCCACTCATTCACATTGAGCTGAAAAATAAAGAACATTCCTACATGGATGCCTACCGCCAGATTAAGAAATATATTGCGGAGGGTAAGTTTCATGGCATTTTTTCTAATGTGCAGGTGTTTGTTGTAAGCAATGCCGTTGATACAAAGTATTTTTCTGCTGCCAGGGACACGGAATTAAACAAAAAATTTATTACAGGATGGCTTGATGAGGAGAATCATCCTGTTTGTGATTATATTTCGTTTGCTAAGGCGGTTCTTAAGATACCGGAGGCGCATGAAATGATTGCCAGGTACACGGTTCTTGATAACGATAAAAAGAAACTGCTGATACTGCGGCCCTATCAGATTCATGCGATTGAAGCCATGAGGGCAGCTTCAAAGTAGGGTAAATCCGGATTTATCTGGCATACGACAGGCTCCGGGAAGACGATGACTTCTTATAAGGCGACAAGAAATCTGCTGATGGATATTCCGGCAATCGAGAAAACAGTATTTCTCATTGACAGAAAGGATTTGGACGTACAGACCAAAATGGCGTTCCAGTCCTATGCGGATAACGATACGATTGATGTGGATGATACGGACTATGTTGATTCCCTCATAGAAAAGATGGCGGATGATAACCGCCAGATGATAGTAACTACCAGACAGAAGATGCAGATTATGGTGAATCGTCGCTTGAAGGAAGGATCAAAACGGTACGAAAAGATTAAAGCACGCAGGGTTGCATTTGTTGTAGATGAGTGCCATAGGGCCGTGACCCCTCAGACCAAAAGAGATCTGGAGCTTTTTTTTGCCAATTCATTATGGTACGGGTTTACGGGGACGCCTGTTTTTGAAGAAAACAGTTATGAACAAAAAGGCGATCTGCCTCAGACTACGGAGCAGCTGTATGGGGAGTGTCTGCATAGTTATACCATCAAAGAGGCCATTCATGATGAGGCCGTTTTAGGATTTATGGTTGAAAACCTTGGGGTAAAGGATTTAAGTGAGGAAGAGGCAAAAAAGGTATATGAAACCGAAGATCATATGCGGAAGGTTCTGAATGTTATTTTGAATCAGTCATTTGATAAATTCGGCATGAACAATGATAAAGGGAGAACCTATGAGGCAATCTTGACCACCAATTCCATTGGGAAGGCACAGAAATATTACGATTTGATGAAGAAAGTAAAAGAAGGAAAGGATGAACTGAAAATCAGTGATACGGTACATAAGGCGCTGCCTGATTTCCTAAGTTTGCCATAACCTATTCGTTGTCGGAAAACGAAGAAGCTTCTACTGTTAATCAGGATAAGATGAAGAAGGCGCTAAAAGATTATAACGAAATGTTTGGCAGCAGTTATCAGATAAATGCTATAAATGCCTACAACAGCAATCTTAATGAGCGTTTGGCAAGAAAAGAGAAAAAGTATCTGAATCGGAGCCAGCAGCTCGATTTGGTGATTGTTGTTGACAGGCTTTTAACGGGGTTTGATGCGCCTTGTCTGTCTACGTTGTTTATTGACAGGCAGCCCATGACCCCGCAGAATATCATTCAGGCATTTTCCCGTACCAACAGACTTTTGGATTATGCAAAACGTTACGGGCAGATTGTAACGTTTCAGGCGCCCAAAGAATATAAAAATGCAATCAATGAAGCTTTAAAGCTGTATACGCGTGGAGGCGACGGCAATCCTATTGCGGAGGATTGGGATGATGTGAAAACATCTTTTTCCATATCTCTTAAAGCAATTCGCAATCTGGCGCAGTCGCCCGAAGACATAGCCGGCTTGTCGCGAAAACAGAAGAAAGCGTTTGTCCATCTTTTCAGGGCTTTGGATCATGACTTTGCACAGTTGAAATCCTTTTCGGTATATGAGCCGCAGATACTTGACGAGTACGGATTTTCTGAAGATGAATATGAAAACTATGCAGCAATGTATAAGAATGTAATAGAGGAATTGAAAAAGCCGGATGATAATCCGGACGATGGCGAAGAACCTGTATGGGATGATTACGATTTGGTGGCATACAGCAAATTGAGGATTGATTTTGAGTATATTGTGGAATTGCTGCGAGGAGTTGTGGAGTCCTTAGATCAGGCAGAGGACGATTTTGATGAGGTGGAATTTGAGGCCGAAATAAGGACTGTCAGAGAGATCCTGGCAGAGTTTGCGGGTGATAATCCGAAACTGAGTATATTGCTTACGCAGGTTGTGGACGAGCTTGAAAAGAACCAGGAAAGATTTTTGGGACAGGACATTTCTGTTATTATCAACCAGATGCGTTATGCTGCTGTTGATGCAGAGGTCAGGAAATATGCTGAGAAATGGTATTTGGATTTTGAGGATGTCAGGTATGAAGCTTATCATTTCCGAGACGGTGAACTTGCAAATGAAAATAAATTGAAGGACAGTGCTGATTATGCAAGGTATAAGGAGGAAGACGCCCTGCCAAAATTTAAATTCAGGAAGCTGATGATTGAAGAGTTTCGGAATGTTCTTATGCCGGAAATCGCACCGTTGATTGGTTAACGTAATCAGGGCAAGACCGAAAGGGAAGGATATGGAATAAACTGCAGGTTGATTTTATACTTATAGTTCTGAAATCAGAATGTATGGCATGACCTGTTTATTTTGCGTATAATACAGTTACAGCGCTGAAGAAAACAGGAGGTTATGTACAATATGACTGAATTGAATAAAGAGGAAATCGGAAGAAGGATTTCGGCCCTGCGCAAAGAGCGGGGATACACGGGAGAGGCTCTGGCGGAACGGCTGTCCGTAAGCCCCCAGGCGGTCTCGAAGTGGGAGAATGCAAAGTGCCTGCCGGAGACAGCCATCCTGCCGGAGCTGGCGGAGGCGCTGGATTGCAGTATTGATAGCCTGCTTTGCCCCAAAGAGCTTTTGATATTGGAGGCTGTCTATACGGACGGGCAGACGCAAGTTCCCGTGACACGCCTTTTAAATGATTTTGTGCGGGGCAGCAGGCTTGAAGTTTGCGTGAATCCGTCGCTGATGGGCACTGCGATTGAGAGCGACCGTCTGAAAATATTAACCGTAAAATACGAGACTTCCGAAGGAATCCGTTTTTCCTGTGCCGTACAGAACGAAAAGCTGATCCTTGACAGGAAAAGCATCAGCTACACGGGAGAGAGGGCGTTTCAAATCATCGGCGCATACTATGGAAATGAAAAGGAATTTTCCTCCTGTATGCAGAAGATGGAGCATTATGAATTTTTCAAATGGGACAGGATAGAGGTCAATCAAGAAACCTTCCCCAGCAATCCGGCAAGCGATGATACGGAGTATCTGACGTTGATTTACCTGAATGAGGAGGGAATTCATGTCATCAGTTGTCCGGAAAATGAGGTCATTTATTACGGCGGGCATGGCACCCGGCTTTCGCTTCGAGACTGCTCCAGGTGCATTCTGGAAAATGTAAGTCACCTTATCTGGACCGAGGGAACGGAAGAAAGTAAGCTGGCGTGCACCTGGGCCGGGGCGCTCCAGGGGGCCTTGCAATATATGGGGGAACCGTACACGTATGACCAGATCATGGGAATGAGCGGTGCGTGTTATCGGGTCTGCTTTACCGATGTGTGGGATTACAGCTGCATGGATGCCCTTGTAGCCTACGATTACGCTTCGCCCCTGTCGGAGGCCATTGGGTATATCTTTCGCTTTGTGGAAAGGCTGGAAAAACAGGAGAGAAAAGCGGAGCGCCGGGCCATCATGGAGGATCTTCAGAACGGCCGGCCGGTGCTGGCAATCAATCTGCGGGTAGCTCCTGAGTGGGGGATCATCACCGGATATACCGATAACGGGAGCAGATTGTTGTGTCGGACGTATTTTGACAGGGAGGTCTTTGACGATCTGGAGCAGGAGTCAGGCGAGGGACAGGAGCGCAGGCTGGCGGACCGGCGTATGGTCTTTGAGGAGAACGGAGGATACCTTTACAGCGATTTCTGGCCTTTTATCATCCTTCATTTCGGTGAAAGAAAGGACAGGCCGTCAGCGCTTTCTATTCTGAAGAATTCTCTTTCCACGTATATCGGCTCCTTCCGGGCTGTAAGCTGCCGGGGCTATTTTCAGGGGAAAGAGGCATACCGGGCATGGATTGAGGGGCTTTCAAAGGAAAAGGATTTCGGGCCGGAAAACGATGAAGAGAGTGTTTCAAGGCGGCTGAGCGTAAATGATAATATGCTGTGCAGTCTCATAGATGCAAGGTACGCGGCCTCTGTCTGGCTGCAGGAAAATGTGTCCCTGGTTCCGGAAGATAGCAGGGAACGTCTTGCAGGGATAGCCGGAAACTGCCGGACAATTTCGGATATGCTGTCCGCGTTTCGGGACAGGGTATCCCGCCCTTTGGCCTGGGGGACCGCAAATAATGAGGGGAATGCTTTTGGCGTATTTACGCAGGAGCTGCGCAGGGAGCAGATCAGCCTGCTGGAAAAGGCGCTTGTTCTGGAGGAAGAAAACTGCAGGCTGGCGGAAGAGCTTCTGGAGATGCCATAAAACGAAAAAATAATACAGGTACAGGATCGTATCCGTTCTGTCATGATTTCAGTCATACCCCATGAGAATCCCTCATACACTGTAAAAAAGATTCTCAAGGGGTACTCTTTTGAAGGATTATATTGAGGAGAGGGCAATCAGCATCGCTGAGTTTATCATTGACTCCAACGCCACAGTGCGGCAGACGGCAAAGGCTTTCGGGGTATCTAAAAGTACTGTACATAAGGACGTAACCGACCGCCTCATGCAGATCAACCCCACGCTGGCGAAACAGGCCCGGCAGGTGCTGGATGTGAATAAGTCGGAGCGCCATATCCGGGGGGGACTTGCCACAAAGGAAAAATATGCCCACAGGCAGGAGCACTGCTGAAGATAGAGATACCTGCCATAAGTGCGAAAAAGAAGCTTCTCTAAGGCTGGCGGATCTATTTACAGCCGAGGAGAAGCTATGTCATTCTTTTATGAAGCTTTTCTTAATTCGCGGAAGGCTGAGTTGAAGGCAGCGGAAAATTCTGGTATACTGAACACATTGCAGCGGCTGCGGCGGGCCGAAAGGCCGGAGCAGGCGGTAATCCGCGGATTGGCATGACGGTCGGAAGGGCGGATTGGCGGGGACGGCCGGAGGCATGACGGAAAGAAAGGTTGGGAAAAGGGATGAACTTGGTTCAGGCGAAAGAAAAGCTGGCAAAATACGGGCAGGAGCATGTCCTGAAATATTATGACGAGCTGGACGAGCAGGAGCGGCAGGAGCTTTTGGCGCAGATCGACGCCACGGATATGAGTATTCTGGAGTCATGCAGACACAGGGAACAGTTGGAGCAGAAGGGGGCTATTGCGCCGCTGGCGGCCATGCAGCTGTCGGAGATTGAGGAGCACAGGGCAGATTTTACCGCTGTGGGCCGGGAAGCGATCAGGGCCGGAAAGGTAGGAGCCGTGCTGCTGGCAGGCGGGATGGGGACAAGGCTTGGATCTGACAACCCCAAGGGCATGTACGATATTGGCCTGACCAGAAAGCTTTATATTTTCGAATGTCTGATTCATAATCTGATGCAGGTGGTGGGGCAGACGGATCAATGGATTCATTTGTTTATTATGACCAGCGATAAGAATCATCAGGCCACCGTGACCTTTTTAAAGGAACATGATTTCTTTGGCTACAGGCCGGAGTACGTGCATTTCTTTATGCAGGAATTGGCGGCGTCTACGGATCGTAACGGTAAAATATATCTGGAGGGGAAGGGAAGGCTGTCCACCTCTCCCAACGGCAACGGGGGATGGTTCATCTCCCTGAAAAACGCGGGACTGCTGGAGCTGGTGAAAAAGGAAGGCATCGAGTGGCTGAATATTTTTTCGGTGGATAATGTGCTGCAGAAAATTGCGGATCCCTGCTTTGTGGGGGCAGTCATCCGCAGGGATTGCGCGGTAGGCGCAAAGGTGGTGCGTAAAAATGCCCCTGACGAAAAGGTGGGTGTGATGTGCCTGGAGGACGGACGGCCTTCCATTGTGGAATACTATGAGCTGACGGATGAGATGAGGAATGCCAGAGACGAGAAAGGGGATCCCTTATACTATTTTGGTGTTATTTTGAATTATCTGTTCCGGGTGCGGGACCTGATCGAAATCTCGGACAAACATCTGCCGCTGCATATTGTGGAAAAGAAAATACCTTATCTGAATGAGGCAGGAGAGCTTGTGCATCCCGATGTCCCTAACGGTTACAAATATGAAAATCTGGTGCTGGACATGATTCATCAGATGGACAGCTGTCTGCCCTATGAGGTGGTGCGGGAAAAGGAGTTTGCCCCGGTTAAGAATAAAGAAGGGATTGATTCCGTGGAGAGTGCCAGGGTGCTTCTGCAGGAAAGCGGCGTTATACTTTGAATCGTCATTTTGTCATACCCCGCAGAGCGTTGCGGGGTATTTGCTTCCTTCTGGGTGACAGCGCCATGTGAAGTGCCGCCTGCGCACTTTTTACCTTACAGGAATATAACATTTCGACAGATTTTGATAACAAATAAATATTGTATGATACAGACTTTTTGGTTATCCTTTAGAATAGCAGAAAACAAAAAACATTCTACCTGCAGGCGGGCTTCCGGATTGCCGCCGCAAAGGTGGAAACATTGCGGGAGACATCCTGCAGGAAGGTGGGAGTATGAAGATTTTGGTGACGGGCGGCGCCGGCTTTATCGGCAGCCATACGGTAGTGGAACTGCAGCAGGCCGGCATGGACGCTGTGGTGGTGGACAATCTCAGTAACGCAAGTGAAAAGTCCCTGCAGCGGGTAGAGGCAATTACGGGCAAAAAGGTTCCTTTTTATAAGACGGATATTTTGGACCGGGAGGGGCTGGAAAAGATTTTTTCCGCAGAAAATATTGATGCGGTGATTCATTTTGCAGGTCTGAAGGCAGTGGGAGAATCCGTGCAGAAGCCCTGGGAATATTACGAAAATAATATTGCCGGCACTCTGACCCTGGTGGATGTGATGAGAAAGCATGGCGTCAAGAACATTATTTTTTCTTCCAGTGCCACGGTGTACGGGAATCCTGCCTTTATACCCATCACGGAGGAGTGTCCCAAAGGACAGTGCACCAATCCGTACGGCTGGACGAAATCCATGCTGGAGCAGATTCTGTCTGATATTCAGAAGGCAGATCCCGAATGGAATGTTATTCTGCTTCGTTATTTCAATCCCATCGGGGCTCATAAGAGCGGCACGATAGGGGAGAATCCCAACGGCATACCCAATAACCTGATGCCTTATATCACGCAGGTGGCAGTAGGAAAGCTGAAGGAGCTGGGAGTCTTCGGAAACGATTACGATACGCCTGACGGAACCGGAGTCAGAGATTACATTCATGTGGTGGATCTGGCGGTTGGCCATGTGAAGGCATTGAAGAAGATCGAGGAAAAAGCCGGGCTGAAGATATACAATCTGGGAACCGGTGTGGGCTACAGTGTTCTGGATATTGTAAAGAATTTCGAAGAAGCGACAGGGGTGAAGATTCCCTATGTGATCAAAGGCCGGCGTCCCGGCGACATTGCGGCCTGCTATGCGGATGCGGGCCTGGCGAAGGAGGAGCTGGGCTGGGAAGCACAATACGGCATTAAGGAAATGTGTGCCGATTCCTGGAGATGGCAGAAGAATAACCCCAACGGTTATGATGACTAATCTTCCTCAATGACCTGGATCTCCAGATAGTCAAAGTCAACATTTTCCATGAAATTGTCCTGGGTGAAGCGTGCCTTGCGGTGCCGTTTGAATTCTGTAATGTTCTTGTCCAGCCAGATCGGCTTGCCAAGATCGAACTGCAGGCATATTTCATCCAGGGCATGGAATACCTTATGGGTGCGGGTGTCGTCGCTCCCGTCCTCAATGCAGGCATCCTGCAGCATATGATTATTTTGAAATGTTCTGGCCCACAAACGAAACATGATTCTTCTCCCTTCGTTCTTATCTTAATGGATTTCCCTTTTGTTCGCAAGTAAAAACTGAAAAGAATGGTAAAGGCATAAAGTCGGGAAACGCTGCATACATATAAAAGGAGGGGCAAAAAATAAGACTCTTTTAAAAAAGGATTAACTTTTTGTGAATATCGTACATTTTCGAGAAGCTTTATGGTATAATGAATTTATGACGAAAGAAAATCTCTGTAATGAAGGAGCAGGAATGGAACTGAAGGACTTAAACGGGGACAACGGAGAAGGAGTTGACAGCTGGAAAGAGGTTACGCTGATCTACAGCGCCGCGCTGCGCCAGATAGAGACAAAGGTGGAAATCCTTAACAGTGAATTCCAGCATGTCCACCAGTACAATCCAATCGAACATATCAAGACCCGGATCAAGACGCCGGAGAGTATTGTGAAAAAACTTAAGCGGAACGGTTACGAGTCTACAATTGATAACATGGTAAAATACATAAATGATATTGCGGGTATTCGCATCATTTGTTCTTTTACCTCGGACATTTATCAGATTGCCGATATGATTGCGGAACAGCGGGACATCAAGGTGATTGCGGTGAAGGATTATATTACCTTTCCCAAGGCCAGCGGGTACAAGAGCTATCATATGATAGTGACGGTGCCGGTATACCTGTCCGACCGTACGGTGGATACGACAGTGGAGATTCAGATCAGGACTGTGGCCATGGATTTCTGGGCAAGCCTGGAGCATAAGATCCATTACAAATTTGAGGGGGCAGCGCCGGAGCATGTGAAAAACGAGCTGGTAGAGTGCGCCAAGCTGGTGTCTGACCTGGACGCCAGGATGTTGTCCTTAAATGACGAGATACTTGCCATCAGCAACAAAAGGTAATGCACATTGAAAGAGCCTTCCGCGCCCAAGCGGAGGGCTCTTTTTTCAGACACTCTTTATGCAGGCCGGTCAGACATGAGGAGTGCCCGGATACCTTTCGGCACCCGGGCTATTATGAAAAAATTATCTTAATCGCATCTTTGAACGTATTTAGAGTATAACAATTAAATATGAATAAATTATGAACGCAGTGTAAATATATGGTGAATGTTACAAAAAGTGTCTGGGATAATGAATTCATGTGTACATTTTATACAAAACTGTAACAGGGGGATTTTCAGTTGTAATATATATGAATTAATGATATAATCGGTGCAGGGAAAATAAGCGACTGCAAACCTGAGGAAACTACTGTATTTGACATTTGGAGGAACGCAATGGACATATTTATGGATAAACTGGCGCAAAGGGATAATGCACAGGAGATTATCAGGGCAAATACTACGGCGGAAATCAAGGAGCTGGATGCGCTCAGAAGCCGGGTGGCTGAATATAACGACTGCCTGAACCGGCTTCAGAAGCTGGTGGACGAAAGCTCCGCAGGATGGAAGAACACATCCAGGGAAAGCGCGGCGGAGGTAAACCGTCTGGTGGAGGAGGGCCTGGCCAAGATCCGGGAGATCCAGCAGGACGCGTCCGGACTGGAAAAGCTGGGCAGCCGGCTGGGCAGCATGGACAGCCAGATGGAAAAGCTGGGCGGCCGGCTGGGAAATATGGACAGCCGGATGGAAAAGCTGGGCGGCCAGCTGGGTAATGTGAACGATCAGTTGAGCGGCCGTTTGGACAATGTGAATGACCGCCTGGACAATGTGAGTGTCCAGGTGGACAGCGTAAACGGGCAGATCGGAGCCTGTATTGCCCAGCTTGGAGATATGAAGGGGGAAATATCCGGCCAGGTGGAGCAGATTTCCAGAAGGCTGGAGGAAAAGCCTGCGGAAGGACTGGAAGAAAAGTTTGCAATCGCGGATGAAAATGTCCATAAGGAATGTGTGAAGGTGTACCGCAACGTTCAGGCGGTGGTATTGGAGGAAAGCGGGAAACAGGGAGAGACGCTGGCCGGGATGTCGGGAAGGCTGAATGTCGTGAAGAGCCGGCTGGGAATCGTGCTGGGAATTTCGGTAGCGGCGCTGGTGTTCTCGTTGGCGGGCGCCGTGCTCCAGATTCTGAATCTGCTGGGAATCGGTCCGCTGTAAGGAGGAGATTATGGCAAGGGAGCTTTGGAAGCCCGGTAATATGCTCTATCCTTTGCCGGTGGTCATGGTGAGTGTGGCTGACCGGGACGGGAGGGCAAATATAATAACCGTTGCCTGGGCCGGAACCATCTGTACTAACCCGCCCATGGTCAGTATATCGGTGCGGCCGGAGAGATATTCCGCGCCCATCATAAAGGAGACGGGGGAATTTGTTATCAATCTGACGACCCGCAGGCTGGCCTTTGCCACGGATTACTGTGGTGTTAAAAGCGGCCGGGATGTAGATAAGTTTCAGGAGATGGGGCTGACGCCGCTGCCGGGGAAGGAAGTGAAAGCACCGTTGATCGCAGAAAGCCCGGTGAACATCGAGTGCAGGGTCAGGCAGGTCATGCCGCTGGGCTCCCATGATATGTTTCTGGCGGATGTGGTGGCTGTCCATGCGGACGATGAATATATGGATGAGCATCATAAGTTCCATCTGGAGAAGGCGGAACCCATCGTCTATTCCCATGGAGCATACCTGGTCTGTGGGGAACAGCTTGGCACCTTTGGCTACAGTGTAAAAAAGAATTAGGGGACGTTTATCTATCGGGGGAGTCTAACAGACTTCCCCTTTTTACGGCATCCCTGCCGTATTTGCCGCGAATCTTATCCAGGGCGGCGTCAAGCTTCTGCTGCTTTTCGGATATGGGGGCAGTGTAGTCGAAGAGGCTGAGCTGTACGGGCTCCCCCGCATCCTCCAGCTTTCCCGTGCGTATGCCCAGGAGGCGGATGGGAGTACCGTCCCAGAGCTCGTCAAACAGAGTGCAGGCCATGCGGTAGACGGCGTCTGTGGAAGCCGTGGGAACCTCCGGTGCCCCCTGGTGGGATACGGATTTGAAATTGTTGTATTTGATCTCCGTACAGATCAGCCCTGCCCGGCAGTGAGCGGCGCGAAGCCGCCGGCCAACGGATTCCGACAGGTCCAGAAGGATTTTGACGGCGGCATCCCTGGTCACAGCGTCGGCGGTGAGGGTGGTGGAATTACCGATGCCTTTTGCTTCCCCGGGCTCTGGAAGAACGGAGGAGGAATCTATTCCGTTGGCATAGTTCCACAGCATCTGCCCATGGCTTTTTAAGTGGGCAGACACGATGGAAGGATCCGAACCGGCAAGGTCGCCGATGGTGAGGATTCCCAGCTTCTTTAAGGTTTCCACGCTGGAGCGCCCGCAGAGAAAGAGCCGGGATACCGGCAGAGGCCAGAGCTTCCGGGGGATTTCCGCAGTGTACAGGGTATGGACCAGGTCCGGCTTTTGAAAATCGGATGCCATCTTCGCCAGGACTTTTCTGTCGGAAATCCCCACATTCACCGTGAAGCCGAATTTTTCCCGTACCGTATCCTTGATAAACGCGGCAGCGGCCTCGGGAGAGGTATAGTTTGCCGCTACGGGGGAATAATCCATATAACATTCGTCGATGCTGACCTGTTCTATGTCAGGGCAGATATTTTCGAGAAAAGACATGAGCTGTCGGCTGCGCTGATGGTAAAGCTCGTGATCCGGCGCTACCGATACCAGGCCGGGACATTTACGGAAGGCGCTTACAACGGGTTCGCCGGTAGTGATGCCATAGGATTTGGCGGGAATGGATTTGGCCAGGACGACACCGTGGCGGGTACTGATGTCACCGCCCACAATGGAAGGGATCAGCCGGAGATCCGTTTTGCTGCCGGCTTCCAGCCGCGCCAGGGCGGACCAGCTTAAAAAAGCGGAATTAACGTCAATATGGAAAATAACAGGATCGCCCATGGGACACCTCCGAAATGTATCATAGTTGTTATATTTACTATATCCTTTGAAATCTGACTTTACAAGGAAAAAAAATATTGTTAGAATGGAACTGGAATGGGAAAACATATGAAAAAAAGAAACAGTGGTTATAAAAAGTACAAGTTTACATATATTAAAGGTACATTGTTCACACTTTTCGCCTGCATGCTTTTTGTAAGAGGATATACGCCTTTCGAGGCATCCGGGGAGAATCTTTTCCACGTATCGGTAAACGGGAAGGATGTGGGAACGGTGGATAGCCGGGAAAAGGCCGAGACGCTTATGATAGAGGCACGCAGGAACATAGCGTCACGGAGCAATGAACTGGTGTTTATGGAAGCAGAGCTTTCCGTGGAAGGGGAAAAGGTTCTGTGGGGACGAGTGGACGATGAACAGGATGTCCTGGCAGGGATGGAAGAGGCGCTTCGGGGCGGCATCATGGAGACCAAGAGGCGTTCTTATACGTTGAAGATCAACGACTGCATGGTAAATCTTGCCAGTCTTGACGAGGTGTTGCAGCTTCTGCAGGCAGCCATTGACAAGTATGACAGCGAGGGCAGATTCCGGGTCGAGCTGCTGTACGATACCGGCAGGGAATTCAGCGTCCTCACTACAAATGTGAGCAGTGTTTCCGAGGCCGAGGCAAAAAATACGGAGATAGATTATTCCCAGGGCGGTATTGCCAGCGTTCTGGCCCAGCCGTATACGGAGCGGGTAACTGCCGGGGAGATGAGCTTTGAGGACTATGAGCTGGGAATTCAGTCCATGGATTTTGTCCAGAAGGTAGAGGTAGTGGAGACTTATCTTCCGGAGAGCCTGCTGACTTCCGCGGAGGAGGCCACCAACCGTATTATCATGGAGCAGGAGACGCCCAGTATATACCAGGTGGTAAAGGGGGATACTCTGTCCGAAATTGCCATCAAGGTGAATATTCCCATGGATAGGATCGTGGAAATGAATGACAGCCTGGATGATGAGAATTCCACCCTGCAGATCGGGCAGGAGCTGCTGATTACGGTGCCGGAGCCGGAGCTTTCCGTTACCAAGGTGGAGCAGAAGTTTTATGAAGAGACCTATGATGCGGAAGTGGAGATCATAGAGGTGGAAACCTGGTATACCAACCAGACGGAAGTGCTTGAGCAGCCCCATGCCGGATTCCGTAAGGTGGTGGCGGATGTTACCTATGTGAATAACAAGGAAGTGTCCCGGGAGATTTTGCGGGAAGAGGTGGTTATGAAAGCGGTGGCCAAGGTCATGAAGCGGGGGACGAAGACGCCTCCCAGCTATATCAGGCCTGTTGTCGGCGGCCGCCAGACTTCGGCCTTCGGGCTCCGCAGCAGGCCGAAGAAGGGGGCAAGCACCAATCATAAGGGTGTGGATATTGCGGTACCGACGGGAACGGCCGTTCGCGCTTCCTGCGGCGGAATCGTGACCAAGGCCGGCTGGGGAAGCGGCTATGGCTATGTGGTTTACATTGACCATGAGGACGGCAAGCAGACCAGGTACGGGCACTTGAGCAGAGTACTGGTGTCCGTGGGACAGAAGGTGAAGCAGGGAGACCGGATTGCCCTCAGCGGGAATACAGGAGTAAGTACGGGACCCCATCTGCATTTTGAAATGCGGATCAGGGGCACGGCGGTGGATCCCATGAAATACGTGAAGTGATGAGGGGCAGGAACGTGCGTTCCGTTTACAAATGAGGTAAATTGTGGTAAGATACGTCTTAAGATAATTTTAATTATTTTTTAAGTGTGATTTTAACGCCAGAAGCCTCAAAGGCTTCTTTGATAGAGGTATAGATAAATGGAACAATACGCAATTAAGGGCGGTAATCCATTAGTTGGAGACGTGGAGATAGGAGGGGCTAAAAATGCGGCGCTTCCTATTCTTGTTGCTTCCGCTATGACGGGTGAATCCGTATATATTGAGAATATGCCGGATGTACGTGACGTGAACGTGCTTCTGGATGCAATGAGAAATATTGGAGTTATGGTTAAGCGGATCGACAGACACAAGGTACTGTTGAATGCGGGGAATATTAACAGCCTGGTGATTGAGGACGAGGGCCTCAAGAAGATCCGGGCTTCTTATTATCTGGTAGGAGCACTGCTGGGAAAGTATAAGCATGCAGAGGTGGTGCTGCCCGGAGGATGCGATATAGGCTCCCGGGCCATTGACCAGCATATCAAGGGGTTTCGTGCGCTGGGCGCTGCGGTGACGATTGAACACGGACTGATTAAGGCCAAGGCGGATAAGCTGGTGGGCAGCCATATTTATATGGATGTTTCCAGCGTGGGGGCGACGATCAATGTCATGATGGCCGCTACCATGGCGGAGGGAGTAACGATTATCGAGAATGCCGCCCGTGAGCCTCATGTGGTGGATCTGGCAAATTTCCTCAGCAGTATGGGCGCAAACATCAAAGGTGCAGGCACGGACGTGATCCGGATTAAGGGAGTGTCCCATCTGCACGGTTCGGAATATGTGGTGATCCCGGATCAGATTGAGGCGGGAACCTTTATGTTTGCGGCTGCCGTTACCAAGGGGGATGTGACGGTGAAAAATATTATCCCCAAGCACCTGGAGTCTATTACGGCAAAGCTGCTGGAGATCGGCTGCGAGGTTGAAGAGATTGAAGACTGTATCCGTGTGGTGGCATCAAAGCCCCTCAGGCATACCCAGGTAAAGACCCTTCCTTATCCCGGTTTCCCCACGGATATGCAGCCGCAGATCACGGTGGCCCTGGCTTTGTCAAGAGGGACAAGTATTGTCACGGAGAGTATTTTTGAGAATCGTTTTAAATATGTAGACGAGCTGACACGAATG
>CAJTKW010000014.1:19948-21206 GCA_910577035.1 uncultured Acetatifactor sp. | reverse complement strand
ATACGGGCGCAAGTATTTCGGCACCGGATCTCCGGGCAGGGGCGGCCCTTGTGACGGCGGCGCTGGCAGCGGAAGGGGTCACCATTGTGGACGACATTCGCTATATCCAGAGAGGGTATGAGGACTTTCATTTGAAACTTCAGGCGCTGGGAGCACAGATTGAACTGGTGCAGAAGGAGAGGGACTTCCAGAAGTTTGAAATGAGAGTGGGATAATGCCGGGCATTTTACGGGAACGGTTCCTCCGTGAAAAGTTTGTATTTTGTCCTTGACAAAGGATGCTTTTCATAGTAAATTACTGTATAGAAAACTGCATATGGTGAATTCGCATCGTGAGATGGGAAGTTTTCTCTTATTCAGAGTGGTGGAGATACAGAGGATCAATGAAGCCACGGCAACCCCGTTTGGAACGGAAGGTGCCAACCTGAGCGAGTAACATTCGAACAATAAGAGGATTTGATGCTTGTGATAAATCAGTCCGCTTGTGTTAAGCGGACTTTTTTACTTTACAGGAAACTGCGCCGCCAGGCGCGTACATCAAGAGTGCAAAGCGCTCTTTTATACAGGAAAAGGAGGATAAAAAATGGAAAAGCACTTATTTACTTCAGAGTCTGTGACCGAGGGGCATCCCGATAAGCTGTGTGATGCCGTCTCCGACGCCATTCTGGACGCATTGATGGAAAAGGATCCCATGAGCCGCGTGGCCTGTGAGACGGCCTGCTGCACCGGTTTTGTCCTGGTGACCGGTGAGATCACCACCAATGCTTATGTGGATATTCAGAAAATCGTCAGGGATACGGTAAAGGAGATCGGTTACGACAGATCGGAATACGGGTTTGACGGGAATACCTGTGCGGTGCTGGTGGCTATTGACGAACAGTCGGCCGATATTGCCATGGGCGTAGATAAGGCGCTGGAGGCAAAGCAGGGAAAAGCTGCCGCAGAGGCAGGCATGAATGATGAGCAGCTTGAAGCCATCGGCGCCGGGGATCAGGGCATGATGTTCGGCTATGCCACCAACGAGACTCCCGAGCTTATGCCTTACCCGATTTCACTGGCCCACAAGCTGACAAGGCAGCTTACCAGGGTTCGCAAGGACGGCACTCTGAAATACCTTCGCCCTGACGGTAAGAGCCAGGTGTCCGTAGAATATGATGAAGCAGGGAAGCCCATCCGCCTGGAAGCGGTGGTGCTCTCCACCCAGCATGATCCGGACGTGACCCAGGAGCAGATCCATGAGGATATTAAAAAGTATGTGT
>CAJTKW010000014.1:12256-19905 GCA_910577035.1 uncultured Acetatifactor sp. | reverse complement strand
ATGCGGGCCTCACAGGCAGAAAGATCATCGTAGATACCTATGGCGGCTATGCCCGTCACGGCGGCGGGGCATTTTCCGGCAAGGATTGTACCAAGGTGGACAGGAGCGCGGCTTACGCTGCCCGTTATGTGGCGAAGAATATCGTAGCCGCAGGGCTTGCGGATAAATGTGAAATCCAGCTTTCCTACGCTATCGGCGTGGCCCAGCCTACCTCCGTGGCAGTAGATACCTTCGGAACCGGCAGGCTTCCCAATGAAAAGCTGGTGGAGATCATACGGGAGAATTTTGACCTTCGCCCCGCAGGGATTATCAAGATGCTGGATCTGCGCAGGCCTGTCTACAAACAGACAGCGGCTTACGGCCATTTCGGGCGGGAGGATGTATCGCTGCCCTGGGAGGCTGTTGACAAGGCAGACAGCCTGAAGAAGTATCTGTAAGATCGGAATACATATAGGAAATAATCAGGCGGCATCACAGCTTTTACGTGAGCCGCCTTCTTTGGAAAAGGAGCATCCCATGGCGTTTGCACATCTTCATGTCCACACGGAGTATTCCCTTCTGGACGGTTCCAATAAAATAAAAGAGTATGTGGCCCGGGTGAAGGAACTGGGGATGGACAGCGCTGCCATCACGGACCATGGTGTCATGTACGGGGTGATTGATTTTTACCGTGCGGCGAAGGCGGCGGGTATTAAGCCGATCCTGGGATGTGAGGTCTATGTGGCACCCAGCTCCCGGTTTGACAAGGAACTGACAGGGGGAGAAGATCGTTATTATCACCTGGTACTGCTGGCGGAAAATAATACCGGCTATGATAACCTGGTAAAGATTGTGAGCAGGGGCTTTACGGAAGGGTATTATTATAAGCCAAGGGTGGATATGGAGATCCTCCATCAGTATCACGAGGGCATCATCGCCCTGTCTGCCTGCCTGGCCGGTGAGGTACAGCGCTATATTGTCAAGGGACTGACGGATGAGGCCCGGAAGGCGGCCCGGAAATACGAGGCATGTTTCGGAAAGGGCAATTATTTTCTGGAGATGCAGGATCACGGAGTGCCGGAACAGAGGCTGGTGAATACGGAGCTGCTGAAGATGAGCCGGGAGCTGGATATTCCCCTGGTGGTTACCAACGACGTGCATTATACGTATGCGGCGGATGCGGAGCCCCACGATATACTGCTGTGCCTGCAGACCGGAAAGAAGCTGGCAGACGAGGACCGGATGCGGTATGAAGGCGGACAGTATTTTGTCAAAAGCGAGGAGGAGATGAAGGGGCTGTTTCCTTATGCCTGGGAAGCGGTGGAAAATACCCAGGTCATTGCCGACCGCTGCAATGTGGAGATTAAGTTTGGCGAGACCAAGCTGCCTCATTATGAGGTGCCGGAGGGATACGATTCCTGGACTTATCTGAATAAGCTGTGTGAGGACGGACTGCGGGAACGCTATGGGGAGAGGGCAGGAGCAGGGGAGGAGGATTCCGGCCGGATGCTGCGGGAACGTCTGGACTATGAGCTGGGCGTGATCCGTGCCATGGGGTACGTGGATTATTTCCTGATCGTGTGGGATTTCATTAATTATGCGAAGCAAAACGGTATTCCCGTAGGACCCGGGCGTGGCTCCGCGGCGGGAAGCATTGTTGCCTATTGCCTGAAGATAACGGATATTGATCCCATTCGTTATGACTTGCTGTTTGAGCGCTTTCTAAATCCCGAGCGGGTGTCCATGCCCGATATTGACGTGGACTTCGGGCCGGACGGAAGGCAGGACGTGATCGACTATGTGAGCCGCAAGTACGGGCAGGAGAAGGTGGTACAGATTATCACTTTCGGTACGCTGGCGGCCAGGGGTGTCATCCGGGATGTGGCCAGGGTCATGGATCTTCCCTATAGCTTTGCGGATTCCATCGCCAAGCTGGTGCCCTTTGAACTGAATATTACGCTGGATCTGGCCCTGGAACGAAATCCGGAGCTGCGCAGGATGTACCAGGAGGACGAGCAGGTTCACAGCCTGATCGATATGTGCAAACGTCTGGAAGGCTTACCGCGGCATACGGGAATGCACGCGGCAGGTGTGGTCATCTGCCCGGAGGCGGCAGATGAATTTGTGCCTTTGTCCAGAGGAAGTGACGGCTCCATCGTAACGCAGTTTACCATGACGACGCTGGAGGAGCTGGGGCTGCTGAAAATGGATTTCCTGGGCCTGCGTAACCTGACGGTGATCCGGGATGCGGTGGATTTTATAGAAGAGACTACAGGGAAGCGGATAGATATAAACGGGATTGACTACAACGACCCCAGGGTGCTGAATTATATCGGAACGGGCAGGACAGAGGGAATATTCCAGCTGGAGAGCAGTGGAATGAAAAACTTTATGAAGGAGCTTCGTCCCCAAAGCCTGGAGGACATTATTGCCGGGATTTCATTGTACCGGCCAGGGCCGATGGATTTTATCCCCAGGTATATCAAGGGGAAAAACAGTCATGACGACGTGACGTATTCCTGTCCTCAGCTGGAGCCTATCCTGAAGCCTACCTACGGATGTATCGTTTATCAGGAGCAGGTGATGCAGATCGTCCGTGACCTGGGCGGCTATACTATGGGCCGAAGTGACCTGGTGCGCCGGGCCATGAGCAAAAAGAAGCAGTCCGTCATGGAGAAGGAGCGGGCGAACTTTATCTATGGAAATGAAGAGGAAGGCGTGCCGGGCTGTGTTTCCAAGGGGATCAGTGAGCAGGTGGCCGGGGGCATCTACGATGATATGATGGACTTTGCCAAATATGCCTTTAATAAGTCCCATGCGGCATGTTATGCCGTGGTGGCTCTGCAGACGGCATGGCTTAAGGTGTACTACCCGGTAGAATTCATGGCGGCGCTGATGACTTCCGTGATTGACAATCCGTCCAAGGTGTCCGAGTATATTATGTCCTGCCGGAGTATGGGAATTGAGATCTTACCGCCGGATGTGAACCAGGGACAGAGCGGCTTTTCCGTTACGGGGGGGAAGGTGCGTTATGCTTTGGCGGCTATCAAGAGTGTGGGAAAGCAGTTCATTGAAGCAATGGTGGAGGAAAGGAAGGCAAGGGGGCCGTTTACCAACCTGAAAGACTTTATCACACGTATGGGGGACAAGGATTTAAACAGACGGGCGGTTGAAAACTTTATCAAGGCGGGGGCGCTGGACAGTCTGGGCGGGACGAGAAAGCAGTTCATGAGTGTATATGTCCAGATCATGGATCACATTATTAAAGATAAAAAGAATAACCTGGCAGGGCAGATGTCATTGTTCGACATTGCGGAGGAGTCTCAGAAGGAGGAGTTTGACATCCGCCTGCCCGATGTGGGGGAATACACCAAGGAGATGAAGCTGGCCTTTGAAAAAGAGGTACTGGGCATCTATCTGAGCGGGCACCCGCTGGAGGAATATCAGGAGCTTTGGCAGCAATACGCAAACAATAACACAAGTGATTTTACCTTGGACGAGGAGACCGGTGAGGTCCGGGTGGACGATCAGGCCGTGACCGTGGTAGGAGGCATGATTGCGGATAAGACAGTGAAGTACACCAAGAATAATCAGGTGATGGCGTTTATCACCCTGGAGGACCTGGTGGGCAGTGTGGAGGTGGTGGTCTTTCCCAGAGATTATGAGAAGTACGGTATGCTGCTGAATGAAGATGCAAAGATTTTTGTAAAAGGACGAACCTCCGTGGAAGAAGACAAAAACGGCAAGGTGATCTGTGAACAGATTGTCAGCTTTGAGGAGGCCGGCCGGGCAGAGGGCGGTCAGATATTCAAAGGGAGATTCGGCAGCGCGGGTGGTTCCGGCCGGCCGGCGGCAGACAGAAGTGCCGGCACATTCCGGCACGGGGGGGAAAAGCGGCCTGCAGGCAGCAAAGAATCGGCACAGGATGCCATTCTGGCGGGGAAAGTGCCTTCCGGTATCTGGATTCAGTTCGCGGATGCGGAAAGCTATCATGCCCGGGAAAAGGAGCTCCTGCTGGCGATAGCAGATTCCGACGGGGAAGACGACGTGGTGATCTATCTGAAAAGCACCAGGGGGATTAAGATACTGCCCCCGAACCGCCGGGTGAAGGCCGACAACGAATTGCAGCAGAAGCTGGGAGTACTGTTTGGAGGGGAGAATGTAAAAATCCGTTCAAAACCTATTGAAAAGTGTACGGAAAAGCAGTAAAATATATAAACGTATGAGAAAACAGACATTTACAAACAGACGGGGTATGGAGGCTGGTTATGGCAGATGAGATAAAAACGGTTGCGGTTTTGACGAGCGGCGGTGATGCACCGGGGATGAATGCGGCGATTCGCTCGGTGGTACGCACTGCTATTTCGAGAGGATTGAAGGTCAAGGGGATTAAGAAGGGCTACAACGGCCTGCTGAACGAAGACATTATAGATATGCAGCCCCGCAATGTTTCCGACATTATCCAGAGAGGCGGCACGATTCTCGGAACGGCGCGATGCCTTGAATTCAAGAAGGCGGAGTATCAGAAGAAGGGTGCGGAAATATGCAGGAAGCACGGAATCGACGGCATCGTGGTAATCGGCGGTGACGGTTCTTACCGTGGTGCGCAGGCGCTGTCAAGGCTGGGAATCAATACGGTAGGGGTTCCCGGAACCATCGATCTGGATATTGCATGCACCGATTATACCATCGGTTTCGATACGGCGGTCAATACTGCCATGGAAGCAATTGATAAGGTAAAAGATACTTCCTCTTCCCATGAGCGCTGCAGTATCATAGAGGTAATGGGGCGGAACGCAGGATATATTGCCCTCTGGTGCGGGATTGCCAACGGGGCGGAGGATGTGCTGCTCCCGGAAAAATATGATTTCAATGAGCAGGAGATCATTAACCATATTATTGAAAGCCGCAAGAAAGGAAAGACCCACCACCTCATTATCAATGCGGAGGGGATTGGCCATTCTACATCCATGGCAAGAAGGATAGAGGCGGCCACCGGTGTTGAGACCAGGGCTACAATCCTTGGTTACATGCAGCGGGGCGGTAATCCCACGGCAATGGATCGGTATTACGCTTCCATTATGGGAGCTTATGCGGTGGATATTATGCTGCAGGGCAAGACAAACCGGGTGGTCGGTTACAGAAACGGCGTCTTCACCGACTTTGATATAGAAGATGCCCTGAAGATGCAGAAGAACATTGACGAGTATCAGTTTGAAGTTGCCCATCTGCTGACGGTATAAATTAACTCAGGGGTTAATAAAATGAAAAGATAACGGCTGTCCTTATTTGGGACAGCCGTATTTAGACACACGGAAGGAGATGCCATGATTACCAGCTGTTCCAACAACAGAGTAAAGCAGATTGTACAATGGCAGAGGTCATCCAGGGACCGGCAGGAAGCGGGAGTATTCCTGACGGAAGGGTTCAAAATGTTTGAGGAGGTGCCGGCGGATTCCGTGAGGGAGGTATACCTGTCTCAGGATGCTTATTCCAGGGTGTGCATGGAAGCGCCGCTGCGGGAAAAGCTGGAGCGCACCGGGTGGGAGATTGTATCGGATGAGGTTTTCCGAAAAATGTCTGATACCCGGGCACCCCAGGGAATTCTGCTGGTGGCGGGGCAGCCCCATTATTCCCCGGAGCAGCTGTTTGACGTTCAGTGCCCTCTTTTGGTAATTCTGGAAAATATCCAGGATCCCGGCAATCTGGGAACCATTATCAGAACAGGAGAAGGAGCAGGAATAACAGGCGTTATTATGAGCGGACAGACAGTGGACCTGTTTAATCCCAAAACAATCAGGGCTACCATGGGCTCCGTATTCCGGGTTCCCTTTCTCTATGCGGAAAGCCTTGCAGAGGTAATGAAAAAACTGCATGGAAAAGGGATCCATACCTATGCGGCCCACCTGGAGGGGAAAGAGTGTTATGACGGTTATTCTTATCGGGAGGGGACGGCGTTCTTGATCGGAAATGAGGGAAACGGACTGTGCCGGGAGACCACGGAACTGGCGGAGCGGCATGTAAAGATTCCCATGGAGGGAAGGGTGGAGTCGCTGAATGCGGCGGTGTCTGCTTCCATATTAATGTATGAAGCGTACCGGCAACGGAGAAAGGGCGGCGGAGCCGCGGCATGGAGGTTAGGATGAAGGTAGGGTTTATAGGACTGGGGAATATGGCAACAGCCATGATTGGCGGTATGCTGGCAAAGGGTATGGTAAAGCCGGAGGAAGTGATCGGATCTTCCAAAACCGATGACACAATGCAAAAAGTTAAGGAAAGATTTAATATAGCAACTGTTCCGGATAACAGGACGGTTGCGGAAGCAGCAGATATATTGATTCTTGCGGTTAAGCCGCTGCTTTTTCCGAAGGTGATTGCGGAAATCAGGGATTCCGTGAGGGCAAAGACTTTAATCGTCAGCATTGCGGCGGGAAGAAGCCTTTCTTATCTGAAAGAAGCTTTTGGCAGGCCGGAGTTGAAGATTGTCCGCTGCATGCCCAATACTCCTGCGCTGGTTTCGGAGGGGTGTACGGGGATCTGTGGGGGAGAAGAGGTTCCTCCGGAGGATTTGGAGAGAATAGCGGGACTAATGGGAGCCTTCGGCAGAGCCGGCATTGTTCCCGAGAGGTTAATGGACGCGGTGGTGGGAGTCAGCGGCAGTGCGCCGGCTTATGTTTTCCTGTTTATAGAGGCGCTGGCGGATGGGGCGGTAGCGGCCGGTATGCCGAGAAAGCAGGCTTATGAGTTTGCCGCCCAGACTGTGCTGGGGAGTGCAAGGATGGTTCTGGAGACGGGGCAGCATCCGGGAGAATTGAAGGATATGGTATGCTCGCCGGGCGGAACTACTATCGAGGCGGTAAAGGTGCTGGAAGAAAGGGGATTTCGCGGGGCCGTCATGGACGCCGTGGAGGCCTGTGTGGAAAAGTCAAAAAGGATGTAAATCGGAAACTTGACAAACGAGAAAATGTCTGCTATGATGCCTTTGTAACAAATTTAACAACTTTGTAATAAATTTATTAAGAAAGTGGAATGATTCTTAAAAGATTTGTTTCGGAGGTGAAGAAAATGTCAAAAGGCAGAAGAATGCTTGCGGCCGTGCTGGGGCTGGTGATGTCCCTGACGCTGTTGATTCAGACAGGCATGGAAGTCCGGGCCGAAGAGGACAGCGGCCTGCATGATATGCGTGGGGGAGTGGCTTCACTTTTGAACCCCGGTGTTGCAGAATCTCTTGCGGTGGCAAGCGTTAAAACAGGGAGTCCCAATGTGAATCCCCATCAGGAGGGAGATTCGCAGAGCACCCTGGTCATGGCAAATGTAAAGAGCGCGCTGAATGTGCGAAGCGAAGCAAATGAGAACGCCGATAAGGTGGGAAAGCTGTATAAGGACTGTGGAGGGCTTATCCTGGAACGCAGGGACGGATGGACAAAGCTGCAGTCGGGAAATATTATCGGATGGGCCTCTGACGAATTCCTTCTATTTGGAGACGAGGCGCGCATGCTTGCAAATGATGTGGGCAAAATGATCGCTATGGTGAATACAGAGGCAGTCTGGGTCAGAATGGAGCCCAGTACGGAGGCCGGAATGTACGGGCTGCTTCCTAAGGGCGAGATCGTTGAGGTGCTGGGAAACGACGAGGAGAAGATCGGAAGAGCACACGTCTGAACTCCAGT
>CAJTKW010000014.1:0-12246 GCA_910577035.1 uncultured Acetatifactor sp. | reverse complement strand
TGGGAAACGACGAGGAGACCGGCTGGGTTTGTATTGATTATGAAGGAAATGACGGCTATGTATCCTCTGAGTACGTGGATCTGGATTTCAAGATCGATACGGGGGAGACCGTGGCAGAGATTAAGGCCCGGGAAGAGGCCGAGCGTGAGGCAAAGCGTCATGTAAACTATGGCGAGTATACTACCGATGCGGATACCCTGCTGCTTCTGGCAGCACTGATTCAGTGTGAAGCCGGGGGCGAGGCATATGAAGGCCAGGTGGCTGTAGGTGCAGTGGTTATGAACCGTGTGCGCAGTCCGGCATATCCTGACAGTATCCATGGCGTCATCTATGCTTCCGGTCAGTTTACACCGGCTATGAGCGGCAAGGTGAACAGGGTATATGAGTCCGGCCGTATTTACGAAAGCTGTATCCGGGCAGCAGAGGAGGCTTTGTCCGGTGTGTCCAACGTGGGTGATCTGACACATTTCCGGCGCGTCAACGGGCGTGAGGGACTGGTGATCGGAAACCATGTATTCTACTGACGGATAGAGAAGAAGGATTTATCGGGCGGCATCGCGGATTTGCGATGCCGCCTTTGTGGAATAAAGGTTTGGTGCCCGCACTTTTGCACGTCCTAACGTGCACTGAAAATAGATTGCCCCTTATGTTGATTTGTGCTATAATTCTGTTATGGAACTTATATAATAGAAAACAGAAGGGGAGTGAAGGTATGATTATTATTTGGCTTGTACTGTTGATTATTGCAATTGTTATCGAGGTACTGACCATGGGACTGACGTCTATCTGGTTCGCAGGAGGTGCATTGGTGGCTATTCTTGCGGCGGTTGTGCACGCTCCGATCTGGTTTCAGATATTTCTGTTTCTGGTGGTTTCTCTGCTCCTTTTGTTCTTTACGAGGCCGATTGCGGTAAAATATTTCAATAAGGATCGTGTGAGGACAAATGTGGAGAGCCTTGTGGGACGTCAGGCTATCGTTACCAGTGAGATAGACAATCTGCAGGGGATCGGCCAGGTTACCGTCGGCAGCCAGGAGTGGAGTGCAAGGAGTCTGGACGAGAGGCAAAGGATTCCGGTGGGAAGTGTAGTGATCGTCGTTTCCATCAGCGGGGTCAAGCTGATTGTGAGGCCGGATGAACAGATGGAGGGCAAGGGTCCTGAACCGTCGCCCGTGCCGGAGCCAATGAGTGTTTTGCAGATGGAGGAGATGGAACCTCCCAAGCCGGTATCATAAGTTTACGGTGAATGGGGTGACATAAATTATGTGCGTACTGTCACATACAGTACAGAAAGAGGTTAATATGGATAATTTACCGTTGATTATTGTGATTGCACTGATTGTCATAATCCTGGCGATCCTGGTGTCATGTCTGAAGATTGTTCCTCAGGCCCAGGCATTTGTGATTGAGCGTCTGGGTGCATATCAGGGAACCTGGTCTGTGGGCTTCCATGTGAAAACGCCCTTTTTGGATAAGGTTGCCAGAAAGGTCAACTTAAAGGAGCAGGTAGCTGATTTCCCGCCCCAGCCGGTTATCACCAAGGATAACGTAACCATGAGAATCGATACGGTGGTGTTTTACCAGATTACGGATCCCAAGCTGTTTACCTACGGTGTTGAGAATCCCATGATGGCAATCGAGAACCTGACAGCCACCACGCTTCGTAACATTATCGGTGACCTGGAGCTGGATCAGACCCTGACCAGCCGTGAGACCATCAACACGAAGATGCGGGCGGCGCTGGACATTGCAACCGATCCCTGGGGTATCAAGGTCAACCGTGTTGAGCTGAAGAACATTATTCCTCCTGCAGAGATCCAGAATGCCATGGAGAAGCAGATGAAGGCAGAGCGTGAGAGACGTGAAGCGGTGACCAGGGCAGAGGGTGAGAAGAAGGCTAACGTGCTGGTGGCAGAAGGGGAAAAGGAATCCGCGATTCTGCGTGCAGAGGCAGAAAAGCAATCCGCAATCCTTCGTGCGGAAGCTCAGAAAGAAAAGATGATCCGTGAGGCCGAAGGTGAAGCAGAGGCTATCCTGAAGGTGCAGCAGGCTCATGCCGACGGTATCAGGATGCTGAAGGAGGCCGGTGCTGACGAGGCAGTCTTGAAGATCAAGAGCCTGGAAGCCTTTGAAAAGGTGGCGGACGGCAAGGCAAATACCATTCTCCTGCCCTCCGAGCTTCAGGGGATTGCAAGTCTGGCGGCTGCCTGGAAAGAAACAGGAAAGACTTTGAAATAATGCAGCCGGGGAAACGGTATAATTAAAAATCAGGGTTCAATAAATAAACGAATACTTTCCGGTGGCAGTCTGCCATTTGGAAGGTATTCGTTTTGGCAAGGTAAAGGCAATTGTCGAAGAGGCAGCGGCTGCCTGTTTCCAGGGGGGCGCAGGATCTGAATAACGCAGTCGGGAACACTCAGAACAGGGTGCAGCTGTATCTGGAGGAAAACAGATGAGAAATCAGTGCAAGGAGGATATGCTATGGACTTAAAAGGCAGAGATTTTTTAAAGCTGCTGGATTTTACATCGGAGGAGATTACTTATCTGCTGGATGTGGCAGCTGACTTAAAAGAGAAAAAGAAAAAGGGAATTCCTGTGGATACCCTCAGGGGCAAAAACGTGGCCCTGATCTTTGAGAAGACAAGTACCCGCACCAGGTGTGCTTTTGAGGTGGCAGCCCATGATCTGGGGCTGGGGACTACTTACCTGGATCCCGAAGGATCACAGATCGGTAAGAAGGAAAGTATTGCGGATACCGCCAGGGTGCTGGCGGGGATGTTTGAGGGAATCGAGTACAGGGGATTCGGGCAGGATATTGTGGAAGAGCTGGCGGAATATTCCGGGGTTCCTGTATGGAACGGGCTGACGAACGAATTCCATCCCACACAGATGCTGGCGGATCTGCTTACCATACGCGAGCATTATGGCCATCTGAGAGGGATTAAGCTGACTTACATGGGAGACGCCCGTTACAATATGGGAAATTCCCTGATGGTGACCTGTGCAAAGATGGGAATGCACTTTACAGCCTGCACCACCCGGAAATATTTCCCGGAGGAAGCGCTGGTGAAAAAATGCCGGGAGCTTGCGGAACAGAGCGGGGGAAGCATCACCCTGACGGAGGACGTGGGCGAAGGAACGAAAAATACGGATGTTATTTATACGGATGTCTGGGTTTCCATGGGAGAGCCGGACCAGGTGTGGGAGGAAAGAATCAAAGAATTGTCCCCCTATCAGGTGAACAGGGCCGTGATGGAGAATGCAGGGGAAAACGCCGTATTTATGCACTGCCTTCCCGCCTTCCATGACCTGAAGACAAAGATCGGCGCAAAGATGGGAGAGCGTTTTGGCATTACGGAGATGGAAGTGACCGATGAGGTATTCGAATCAAAGCAGTCCCTGGTGTTTCAGGAGGCAGAGAATCGTATGCACACCATCAAAGCCGTCATGTATGCCACGCTATGTTAAGAGAATATGTTAATTGGGAAAGAAATGCCGGAGACAGGGGATAAAGTGTCTGGCAAAGCGGAAGCAGTGGATGCGATGTTTGGAAGGGAAGCCCTGGAAGCTGCAATCAATACGAATTGGGCTGGGAAATACATATGTTATTTTAAAGAACTGGACTCCACCAATCTCCGGGCGAAGCAGGAGGCGGAAGGGGGAGCGGCTGAAGGAACCCTGGTGGCGGCGGATGCGCAGACCGCAGGCCGGGGCAGGCGGGGAAGAAGCTGGAGCAGTCCCGCCGGGGTCAATGTATATTTTACCCTGATCTTAAAGCCTGATTTTCGGCCGGAGAAGGCGGCCATGATTACGTTGGTCATGGCCCTTGCCGTGACCGGGGGAATTTTCCGTACCTGCGGCCTGGAGGCGGGGATTAAATGGCCCAACGACGTGGTGGTAAACGGGAGAAAGGTCTGCGGCATCCTGACGGAAATGAGTGTGGAGCAAGGCCGGATCCGGTATGTAGTAGCAGGCGTGGGGGTAAACGTAGGCCTGCAGGAGTTCCCGCCGGAGATTGCGTCTACAGCTTCCTGCCTGGAGGCGGAGTGCAAAGGGCCCGTGTCCAGGACAGCCCTTGTGGCGAATATTCTGAAGGCATTTGAAGGATACTATGAAAGCTTTTGCCGGGAATTAAGCCTTTCCGGCATCAGAGAGCAATATAACAGGTGTTTGGTAAACCGCGGCAGAGTGGTACGGGTTCTTGACCCCAAGGGAGAATATCAGGGGACTGCCCGGGGAATTAACGAGCGCGGGGAGCTTCTTGTGGAGCGTGAAGACGGCAGTATCACGGAGGTCTATGCAGGAGAGGTGTCTGTGCGGGGGATTTATGGCTACACGGTATGAGCGGAATGAAGATTTTCCCGGCGGCCTAAGTGCGCCGGTTAAGAAAATCCAAGTCATTCCTATACATGCCGCAGGCAGGTATTGCCCCAAGAGGCAGGCGTCGTCGAAGAAGTGTTTTTCGCCCAAGAGGCGGGTACTGCCCAAGAGACAGGCGCCGCCCCTCATGGCGGTGTGTCTGGAAGAGTGGGAAGAACGGGGATGGAAGAAACGAAAATTGTGCTCTGCGGTGCCAGTGCATATGAGCAGAAGTATTATTTTAATGAGCGCTTTAACGGAATTCCGGAGTCCGTAAAGGAGGAGCTGCACATTATCTGTGTTCTGTTTACAGAGGAGGTAGGCGGTGTGTTTACCATAGCCTTTGAGGAGGACGGAAATGTGGTTCTGGAGACGGAGGCGGAAGAGGAAGATATTTATTATGATGAAGTGGGCAGCGGCCTGCTGGTGGGTGAGGTAAGAAGGAACAGGCAGGATCTCTTTGAAGCCTTGCGTCTTTATTACCGGATATTCATATTAAAGGAAAATATACCTGATTTGTTAAAAGAGGATTCGATAAATGATTCTGGTGATTGATGTTGGAAATACCAATATGACTCTGGGGGGTTATCAGGGACAGGAGCTGAAGGCTACATTCCGCATGATGACCAGGACGCCCAGAACTTCGGACGAGTACGGGGTGATTATTACTCAGCTTCTGAAAAACAGGGGCATTGAGGCCATGGAGCTGGAGGGTTCTATCGTCGCCAGCGTGGTGCCGGATGTCATGCACTCTCTGATGGGGGCGCTGGTGCGGTATACGGGCACCAAACCGGTGAATGTGGGGCCCGGGATCAAGACAGGTATCCGTATTGTCACGGAAGAACCCCGAGCCATCGGGGCAGACCGAATCGTGGACGCAGTGGCAGCATACGAGAAATATGGCGGCCCCGTACTGGTGCTGGACTTCGGAACGGCGACCACCTATGACCTGATAACGGAAAAGGGGGAGTTTACCGCAGGAATTACTGCCCCCGGCATACGCATCAGCTCTGAGGCCCTGTGGACGCAGGCAGCGAAACTGCCAAATATTGAAATCAGAAAGCCCAGGTCCATTCTTGCCCAGGAAACCATTTCCAGTATGCAGGCCGGGCTGGTTTACGGGCAGATCGGGCAGACGGAATATATCATCAGAAAAGTAAAAGAGGAAAGCGGTATCCGGGATTTAAAGGTAGTCGCCACAGGCGGCCTAGGCCGGCTGATTGCCGATGAAACCGAATCCATTGATATTTACGACAGCTCCCTGACACTGGACGGACTGCAGATCATTTACAGAAAGAACAGGATCGAGAAATGAGTAAACTGGAAATCGGCGGCGTGACCCTGAAGAATAATGTGATCCTGGCACCTATGGCGGGGGTAACAGACCAGCCCTTTCGGCTGCTGTGCAGGGAGATGGGGGCCGGCATGGTGTGCATGGAGATGGTCAGTGCCAAGGCTATCTATTATAATAACAGGAATACGGAAGCGCTGCTTGCGATTCACCCCGGGGAGGCCCCTGCCTCCCTGCAGCTCTTTGGCTCGGAACCGGATATTGTGGCGGAGATGGCGGCGCGGATTGAAGAGCGCCCCTTTTCCGTGCTGGATTTTAATATGGGCTGCCCCGTACCTAAGGTGGTGAATAATGGGGAAGGCTCGGCCCTGATGAAAAACCCGCGGCTTGTGGAGAAACTGCTGACGGCGTTGGTGAGGGCGGTGAAAAAGCCTGTAACCGTGAAGATTCGCAAGGGCTTTGATGATAACAGCGTAAATGCGGTGGAAATTGCAAAGATTGCGGAGCATTGCGGTGTCTCGGCCGTGGCGGTGCATGGGCGTACCAGGGCGCAGTATTACAGCGGCAGGGCGGATTGGGATATTATCAGGCAGGTGAAGGAGGCCGTGAAGATACCTGTCATCGGAAACGGCGATGTAGACAGCCCGGAGGCAGCAAAATCCATGCTGGAGTCTACCGGCTGTGACGGTGTTATGATAGGGCGGGCAGCCCAGGGGAATCCCTGGATTTTCCGGGAAACAGTGCGTTTTTTGGAGGACGGAGTTTCTGTGCCCGGGCCGGGCAGGAAGGAAAAGAAAGAGCTTGTCCTTCGTCATGCAGCCCTGCAAAGAGAGATCAAGGGGGAATACACCGCCGTGCGGGAGATGCGCAAGCACCTGGCCTGGTATACATCGGGGATGCCTCATTCCGCAAGGTTCCGGGGCATGATTAATTCCATTGATACCATGGAGGCGCTTTTTGCGGGGGTAGAGGAAATTTTCGGATCATAGTTTTGCGGTTTGTGTCATATATTTTAGGCATGGACACTATTATATATTTCTATCAAAAAAGAGATCCTGTGCAGAGAGAAATATCTCTGATGTACCAGGAGGATTATTTGTTTGCAAAGGTTGGAATCTGCACGGACAGACACAGCTGGTTTGGCTGTCCATTGCCGGATGAGCCTGTGCCGGTGGAGGAATCCGAAACGGGGAATCCGGCAGAGCTGACTGCCGCAGAGTTTCACGGAGGGGAGCCGGACGGAGTAAAAACGGGGCCCGCCGGATGGCTGAAGCGGCGCAGGGCAATACGGGAAAGCAGGCGCAGGCTTAAAAAGCGGCAGCAGGAATATATGCAGCAGATGCAGGAGTACGAAGAGCGCAGGCGGGAGCTGGCGGGCAGCATCCTGCAGCTGCGGGAGGAAGTATATTCAGAGGTAGAGCGGGCAGGAGGAACGGATGACATCCGCTGCGTCTATGAGGACAGCCTGCATTTCCTGAACGAGGGCCGTGGGGAGGCGGCGCTGTGCTGGAAGCAGGTGTGGGACATCGGTGAGTTCGGAGATTATAAAAAGATCCGCTGGGTCATACCTTTGCTGGAGTATGTGGAGCATTCTGATTTTATACTTCTGGGCACGGCGGATTGTGCTCCGGACATTGCGGAAAGGCTTGTCCGCCGGATGAGAAGCCTGCGGTGGTATTTGCCCCGGGAAGAGCTGGACGAGGCAATACAGAGCTGGGCAGAGGACTTCTATGATGAATATGGACTTGCCGTTACGATACAGGGACTGGCAGGGCGGAATGCCTTTCGGCAGCTGCAGCTTAAGGCTGATAATCCGGTCTGTGTGCTGGACTTTACCGAGGAAGGATCGGCCTTTGCGGGAAATCTTCCCGGGGGCAGCGTATGGCTGGACTTCGCATCGTCGGATGCAAAAGCCGGCAGAATGGCCAGACAGGCTCCGGCTGTCAGTTACTTCTCTTTGAAAAGGTATTGGGGAGCGAAAACGAAGCGGAAACCGATTTTTGCGCAGAGCTTCGGAATTCCTTGACAGTACGGGGAAAAGTGGTTATAATACCTTCGAAAATATAAGGCTTTTACAATAGAAGCTGAAACAGCAGGAAGGATGCGCGAAATGCAGGAGAAAAAGAATATCTTAACCTATGAGGGACTCAGAGAATATGAAAGTGAGCTGCATGAACTGAAGGTGGTAAAACGTCAGGAGGTAGCTCAGAAGATTAAGGAAGCAAGAGAGCAGGGCGACCTGTCTGAAAATGCCGAATATGATGCGGCCAAAGACGAACAGCGGGATATTGAAGCGAGAATCGAGGAACTGGAGAAGATTCTGAAGAATGCAGAAGTAGTGGTGGAAGACGAAGTGGATCTGGATAAGATCAACGTTGGCTGTAAGGTGAGGCTGCTGGATATTGAATATAGTGAGGAATTGGAATATAAGATTGTAGGTTCTGCGGAGGCAAACAGCCTTAAAGGAAAGATTTCAAACGAGAGCCCTGTGGGCAAGGCGCTGATAGGCTGCAGGATCGGCGATACGGTAGAGGTAGAGACGACGGCAGGCAATTTTGCATATAAGGTACTGGAAATTCAGAGAAGCAATTGAACTTAGAATAACAGATGTTCTTATAGGGCGGCTAAGAGAGGTAGGACGAAAGTGGCGGAAGTACAGAATGAAAAGGTACAGGAACAGGATTTGAACCAGTTACTGCAGGTGCGCAGGGAAAAGCTTGCCGCGCTGCAGGAGGCGGGGAGAGATCCTTTCAGAATCACGAAATATGAGGTGACTCATCACAGCACGGAGATTAAGGAAAAGTACGGAGAACTGGAGGGAAAGACCGTTCGTATTGCGGGACGTGTCATGTCCAAACGTGTCATGGGCAAGGCTTCCTTCTGCAATGTTCAGGATCTGCCGGGCAACATCCAGTGCTATGTGGCCAGAGACAGTATCGGTGAGGAACCCTATACGGATTTCAAGAAGTATGATGTAGGAGATATTATAGGCGTAGAGGGTGAGGTATTTACTACAAAGACCGGAGAGATTTCTTTGCATGCGGCAAAGGTGACGCTGCTTTCCAAGAGCCTGCAGATTCTGCCGGAAAAGTTTCACGGCCTGACCAATACGGATATACGTTACCGTCAGAGATATACGGATCTTATCATGAATGCGGAGGTGAAGGATACCTTTGTAAAGCGTTCCAGGATCATCAGTGCCATTCGCCGTTATCTGGAAGGCGAGGGTTTTCTGGAGGTGGAGACCCCCATGCTGGTGAGCAATGCCGGTGGTGCGGCCGCCCGGCCGTTTGAGACTCACTATAATGCCTTGGATGAGGATGTCAAGCTGCGTATTTCGCTGGAGCTCTATTTAAAGAGGCTGATTGTGGGCGGGCTGGAGCGCGTGTTTGAGATCGGACGCGTGTTCCGCAACGAAGGGCTGGACACCAGGCACAATCCGGAGTTCACGCTGATGGAACTGTACCAGGCATATACGGATTATTACGGGATGATGGACCTGACGGAAAATATGTTCCGTTATGTGGCGCAGGAGGTATGCGGAAGCACCCTGATCCCTTACGCAGAGGAAATGATAGACCTGGGGAAGCCCTTTGAAAGGCTGACCATGGTAGACGCGGTAAAGAAATATGCGGGTGTGGATTTTGACCAGATTCATGATACCGAAGAGGCCAAAAGGATTGCAGACGAGAAAGGCGTGCATTATGAGGCACGCCATGCAAAGGGTGATATACTGAACCTGTTCTTTGAAGAGTTTGTAGAGGAGCATCTGATTCAGCCTACCTTTGTCATGGACCATCCGGTGGAGGTTTCCCCCCTTACCAAGAGAAAGCCTGACAAACCGGATCATGTGGAGAGGTTTGAGCTGTTTATTTACGGGCGTGAAATGTGCAACGCTTACTCGGAGTTAAATGATCCTATTGATCAGAGGGAGCGTTTCAAGGCTCAGGAGGCGGCATTGGCAGCCGGCGATGAGGAGGCCAACACTACCGACGAAGACTTTATGAATGCACTGGAGATCGGGATGCCTCCTACCGGCGGTATCGGCTACGGCATCGACAGGCTGGTGATGCTGTTGACCAACAGCCCGGCGATCAGGGATGTACTGTTGTTCCCCACCATGCGTCAACTTGATTGAGAAATCCAGTGGATTTCGCAGAAATACACTGTCTATTGCGGGTTTCAGGCACCTGTCACCATGCTGCTGCAACAAAATGTCCTCTTTGGTTATAGTCAACTGTAAACGATTCGCCCATGAGTTTGTAGCAATACAAATGCGTGGGCGAATTTGATTTATCAGGTTTACAAGGGAAAAAGAAATAGCCGCCCCTACTGCGAATAGTGACGGCTGTTGGATTGTAAAATCCATTTAATTTGTTCATTGTGAGGGGTAGAGCCGCTTCTATGGCTTTCCCTTTTCTATGCTTACTATAGCACATTTGGCAGCAGGACTCAAGAGCCAAGTACACGTTTATTGTAATGTGCCTTGAATGCCAAAGTATGTTCCAGCTCATATACCCTTACGTTATAGATTTTCAATCCTGATCACATTCTGAACAGATGTCGCCCGGGTATTCGCTGACAAGCTGCAGGGCATATGCTTCCGTGGAGAATTTGATGTCCATGCGATTGTTTTTGTACAATTTCAGTGACAGGCTTGCTTTTTTCTCAATTCCACAAAGAAAGTATTGATGCCGTTTTTGCTTTCTGCCCATATTTTCCCTTTATGGCGCTTTATGATAGATTCTGCAATGGAAAGGCCAAGACCGAAACTGCCGTTTCGGCTTCTTGCCTGATCGGCACGGTAGAACCTCTTGAAAAGATTTTTCAGATCTTGTGGGGGTATTGTCTCGCCTTCATCGGCTACTGCCAATAGACAGTGGTTTTTGCCACGCCGCTTCAGGGTGACCCATGTGGTGCCGTTTCTCCGGGAATATTTTTGTGCGTTATCCAGCAGGATATCCAATACCTGGCGCAGCTCGGAAGGACTGCCGCTGACCAGGATATTTCCGGCTATCTCTGTGCGGAGTGTAAGCCCCCGCTCAAAAAACACAGGTTCAAAGGGCAGGACAGCATCGGAGACAAGCCTGCTGAAATCCAATGAGGAAAAAACGGTGTGGGTCTGTACATGATCGGTTCTGGCCAGCTCCAGCATTTGTTCCACCAGATCACGCATTTGCCGGGACAAGACAAGGATACTTGAGGAAAATGCGGATTGGCTGGTCTCGTCATAATCCGCATTCTGCAGTAGCTCTGCATTTGTCATAATGACGGTCAGGGGTGTTTTCAATTCATGGGAGGCATCGGCAATAAACTGGCGTTGTTGCTGCCATGCCCTGTCTACCGGTTGTACAACCCATTTTGCCAGCAGAAAGCTGATTAGGAGGAAAGCAAGGAAACAGGCAATGCCGATAAAGATACAGTTTTGCAGTAAATTATTTAAGGCTGCCAGTTCGCTGGAAATATCGGCATAGACAAGGATCTGGTTGACAGCGGTATCTTTACGGAAAAAACGAAGATTGTAGTCCTCAATAATGCCGACAGGAGCATCAGCAGAAAAAGCTGCGTCAATCAGGTTTTTCAGAAAGCTTTCATCTGAGAGGTCGTAATACCCGCCGCCTGTGGCAATCAGATTCCCTCGCATATCCAGCTGGAGAGTAAAGTAGGGAAAACGGATGTCGTCATGCAGTTCATTGGGGAGGCGCAGCAAAAACGGGTTATCAGAAATATTCTGCATCATGGCAATGCTGCCGGTCTCCAGGTTCCTTTTCGTAAAAAAATAGATCATGGACATAATGATGCAAAGCATGATGGTTACAATACCCATAATGATTATAATGAACTTATAGCGCAGTTTTCTGGTCATGATCCGTCTGCCTCCAAATGATATCCCATCCTGCGGATAGCTTCAATGCGTATATTGGATCCGATGCTGGCAAGCTTTTTTCGCAGAAACCCCACATAAACCTCTACATGATTTTCCACCGCATCTGAATCGTAACCCCATACCCTTGCAAGGATAGTCTCTTTGGAAAGATTGCGGCTGCCGGCCTGAAGTAAAAACCGCATGATATCGAATTCCTTTGCGGACAGGCGGACGGAATTTGTTCCGCACACCAACATGCCGGAAGCCAGATCCAGAGAGGTATCGCCATAAGTGACTTCATCCATCTGGTTTCCCTGGCGGCGGAGCAGGGCGTTGATACAGGCCAATAATTCCCTGGTGTCGAAGGGTTTGGTCAGGTAGTAGTCAGCCCCGGCATTTAAACCTGTAATACGGTCTTCCAATCCCGATTTTGCAGTCAGCATTAAGATAGGCGTTCCGCATTTTGTGGCACGCACTTTTCTTGCAACCTCGTAGCCGTTCATTTTGGGCATCATGACATCCAGAATCAGCAGGTCGTATATGCCCAATTCTGCGTATTCTTCGCCTGTTCTCCATCATATGCAGCTTCTACTTCAAATCCTTTTTTTATCAAAAGGGTCTGAATGGAATCTGCCAAAAGCTTTTCATCTTCGATTATGAGTATTTTCATATGGTTTCTTGGTGTTAGTATATAAGTGTGGACAGGAAAAGTTGAACAACCTATACTATCA